>CAUPXP010000005.1:0-113241 GCA_963515455.1 Streptococcus mitis
TGTCGACACTGTCTTCTGCGTTTGGCACTGTTCCGTTATCTACCGTTTGTGCGTTCGGTTGTGGATCGTAATCATCTTTTTGTGGTGTTACTTCTACCGTTACCGGCACTTCTTCCGTACTCTTGTCTGGGTATGTGATTAATACTTTTCCTGGTTTGCTTCCTGGGGTTGTATTGGTATCTGGTTTTTCTACCCATGTGTAGGTTGTGCCACTTGGTAAGCCATCAGTATTGATACTTCCTTCTGCACTTGGGTCACTACCGTGTTTAGCAGTTTGGTTCGGTTCTTTTGCCGTTGGATTAAATGTATCTTTTTGTTCTCTTACTTTCACCACTACTTCAACTTCTTCGCTTGTGCCATCTGGGTAACGAACAAGCACGGTTCCTGATACTTCGCCTGGTTGACCTACGGCTGTATTTGGGGCACCATCTTTCCATTCAAACCTTGTTTTCGGTGGTAAACTGTCCACATTGCCAATGCTGTTTCTTGCTTCTGGCACGGTTCCATTATCCACTGTTTGTTCTTTGGCTTCTGGTGTGTAAGTGTCTTTTTGTTCTCTTACTTTCACCACTACTTCAACTTCTTCGCTTGTGCCATCTGGGTAACGAACAAGCACGGTTCCTGATACTTCGCCTGGTTGACCTACGGCTGTATTTGGGGCACCATCTTTCCATTCAAACCTTGTTTTCGGTGGTAAACTGTCCACATTGCCAATGCTGTTTCTTGCTTCTGGCACGGTTCCGTTATCCACTGTTTGGACTTTTGGTTCTGGTGTGTTCTTCGCACTCATTGAAGAAATAGTAATTTTTGCAGTACTTTCACTTATATTTCCTGCATTATCTTCTGCTCGAATTGTTAATGAGAACTCTTGTGACGGTGTTCCTATTGGTAGTTTTTCTACTTCTTGTTTCCCTGCTTTGAATTTAATAGAATTTGTATTCTTATCATATTCTAAGTAATCTGGTAAACCTGTTACACTTAACGATTTGATTCCGCTACCATTCGCATTATCTTCTGCTCGTACTTCCATATTAGGTAAAGCTTTGTCTAAGGCAGTCATTTCCCAGTTTGTATTTTCACCTGGTGCTGAGATAGTTGGTTTCGTTACGTCTTTAACTTTCAATGGAATTGTAACATCTTTCACTGTTCCGTCTTTGAAAGTTATAGTTGCACTAATAATTTGATCTCCATAGTTAGTTGTGCTGATCGTTGATTTAGGTACTACTGTTGAAATCTTATCAGTTCCATTAGCATTTCCTTTTACATCCACTGCTGTTACTTTCGCTTTTAAGTCGTCATTTGATACTGAAGCATCTTGATTAACAACTATTTCTGCTCCCGTTACGTTGTACTCATCACTTAACTTACGAACATTTACCGTTACATTCACCGTATCTTTTGAACCATCAGGATATTTAACAGTTACTACTCCTACTTTTTCTCCAGCCCCTGTTGTCGTACTTGGAGCTGTAACCCATACGTATGTTGTTCCGGCAGGTAAGTTCGTTTTATTTACACTTGTTCCTGCATCTGGTGTCGCTCCATAGCTTACTGTTTGTTTTTCAGAGTTAGCAGTTGCATCATATTTCGTTGTCATCGATTTGACTGTAATCGTTACTTGTGCACTATTACTATTATTAGCATTATCTGTCACCGTAATTGTAATGTTATGAGTTTGTCCATCAGTTCCTTCTGGTAATTTTGTTACCTCTTGAACTCCATTTTTAAACTTAATTGTTTTAGTCGCTTCATCATATATTAGGAAATTCGGTAATCCTGTAACCGTTGTCGACTTAATGCCACTTCCTCCTGGATTATCAGTAGCCGCAACTTTAATTTCAGGTAATGTTCTATCTAGTGCGATTAAATCCCAATTTTGTCTATCTGTCGGTGTTTGGATTGTTGGTTTTGTTACATCTTTTACTTCAAGCGGAATCGTCACTGAATCTGTCGTATCGTCAAGATATGTGACAGTTGCATTGATTGTTTTATTTCCAAATTCTGCCGTACTTATTGTACCCACAGGAGTAACTGATTTCACCTTACTATTACCGTTATTACTAATAGTAACTGCTGCTTTTAGCTCATCATTTGTTACAGACTCATTTTGATTTTTTACAATTTTAGTTCCTGTAGGCTCATATTCATCAGCCATTCTACGTACACTTACAGTCACATTCACGGTATCTTTTGAACCGTCAGGGTATGTTACAGTCACAACTCCTGCTTTATCTCCAGGTCCTGTTATTGTACTTGGAGCTGTTGTCCATGTATATGCAGTCCCAGCAGGTAATCCGTTTTTATTCACACTTGTACCTGCATCTGGAGTTGTTCCATAACTCACCGTTTGTTTTTGTCCATTAGGTGTTGCATTATATTTCGTAGTCATTGATTTAACAGTGATTGTTACTTGTCTTTGACTAGGATTTTTTGCATTATCTGTAACTTGGATAGTCGCATTATAAGTTTTACTATCTTGTCCAACTGGTAATTTTGTTACTTCTTGAACTCCATTTTTGAATTTAATTGTCTTAGTTGCATTATCATATACTAAGAAATCTGGTAAACCAGTTACCGTTGTTGATTTAACACCAGTTCCTCCATTGTTATCTACAGAAGTCACTGTTATTGAAGGCAATGTTCTATCCAATGCAATTAAATCCCAATTTTGTCTATCGTTTGGTGTTTGAATCGTTGGAGCTGTTACGTCTTTCACTTCAAGTGGAATATCAACAGGATCAGTTGTATTGTCTAAATACGTCACTGTTGCTCTAATTGTTTGTGTACCAGCATTTACAGTGCTAATAGAAGATGCAGTAACAGACTTCACTTTACTATTACCGTTATTATTCACACTTACAGCCGCTTTTAGATCGTTATTTGTAACAGGAACATTTTGATTTCTTGTAATTTTACTTCCTGTTGGCGTATATTCATCACTTAATTTTCGCACGGCTATCGTTACATTCACAGTATCTTTTGAAGTATCTGGATATGTTACTTCTACTACTCCTGTTTTATCCCCAGGACTAGAAGTATTCGGAGTTGTCTTCCAAGTATATCTTGTCCCAGTTGGCAAACCTGCAGTACTCACACTCGCTTCTGCACTTGGTGTAGCTAAATAACTAACTGTTTGTTTTTGTGGATTAGCAACTGCCGTATATTTGTCCGTCTGAGTTTGAACATTAAACGTTATGGTTTTTGTAGCAGTATTTCCATTTTTATCTATCGCTTTAATAGTTGCTTGCGTTCTTTGGAAATTATTTGGTATTACGCCAGATAACTCAATTCGTTTTGTTGAAGGATTGTATCTTAAAGGATTTGCTAAATTCTCAACTACAATTGGATTAGCATCTTTAAGTCCAATCCCCCTAGCATTATCCTGAGCATCAATGGAAATATTACTTGGTAATCCTTCAGCTCTTGTTAACAATACAGAATCGGGTGCTGTAATAGTTGGATTAATATTATCTACGATTGCTACTGGAATAGTTACTGTTTTCATCACAGTATTTCCACGTAGAATTTCGATTTCTTTATGCTGGATACCTGCTGCAGAAGTATCTACATTAGATGAACCACCTTTCCAACGAATCGTTAAATCAGTTGCAGGGGCTGTTCCATTTGAAAGTTTAATATAACTTCTTGCATCTCCTAGTTCACCGCTTTGATTTTGGTAAATACTTTTATCTTGTTTTCCAATAAAATCTAGAACTGTATACGGAGTAGTAACATCTTTTGTTATTCCATTATCATAACTTACTGTCACAACAGCATTCTTCGTACCCGCTTGACTTAAATCGAAAGGTGTTTTCCATGTTACCCTAGCAGTTTGTGGAACTTCATGATTTGTTTTTGATTTCACTAAATTTCTTGGGTTTTTATAAAAATCATGAGGATCTCCAAACAATGTTGTTAAACTTGGATGTTTTGCTTCCACATCATTTTGAGCATTTGTTTGAATGGTTTTAGTAGACAATCCATCTTTAAAATGGATTGTCATTGTTGTTCCATCAGATGAAATCTCTGCATGATCAAAATCACTTTTATGCCCTGAAGGTGTCATAACATCAGGATGTTCTGTTTTAAATTTTTCAATTAAAGCTGTCTTTTCAGTTTCTGTTAAATGACGAACATCATCTACATATGTCTGCGATAGATCCTTTACTGTATTTCGTTCACTTTGCGGTTTAATAATAAAAGTAAATGTATAAGGCCTTAGCTGATTTGGAGCTACTCTTGTATTAGATGCAATATGAACCTCATATCTACCAGGTTGAACTATTCCCCCTTCTCCTACAACACCTCTAATAGCAGCATTCGTAATAGGATTGTTTATTTCTGTTTTACCATACTCAATTTCACGTACTCTTTGAACTCCTGCTTTCTTATCCCAGTAGGCAACTTGCATTTTTAAACCTTTAATCGGAGAATTGTCTGTAAAACCAACAGTAACAATATAATATGGGGTTTCATCTTCTACTACTTTTCCTCGTGCATACGTAGTGAACTTTCTCTCATTTCCTACTCTTTGTCCTTTTATCTCGATTAAACTCCAAATTTCATCTGAATTATAATAAACAGCAGTACTTCCATTTTCAATAAGATGACCATCTCTTCTATTTTCCTTGGGAGTGTATATTATCCCTCTAAACCCACTCTCCCCCTTACCATCAATCGGTTTTCCATTACGGGGGTCACGTTTCCCAGAATGTGCGCGAGTTACTCTATTAGCCACTTTGTTGCGGAGGATTTTCGCCTCATTTAGAGCACCATCAACTTCACTATCAGTGAATTTTTCCTCAGACAAATCACCAAATGCTTGAAGAGATTTGCTTTCAGATTCACTAAATTCATAGCTGATTTTTCCTGCTAGTTGGTTGATTTCTGAGACAAGAGCCTGAACCTTGGCAATTTTTTCTGTTAAAAGCTTTTTCTTTTCATCACTATCGTTTGCTTTGTCTGCTTGCTTTTCTTTTTTGTCTACGTCGTTGCTTTTCTCTTCCAGTTGAGCAAATGAGTCCGACAAAACTTGAACTTCTTTATCTATCTCATCCTGACTAGCACCTGCCTTATCCAAGACTGCTTGCGCACGCGACAAAGAGAGATTAAGATTTTCAACTGATTTGACTGTTTTAGTCTGTAAATCAGTGTTCCTAATCTTTTCAATTAATTCATTTAAAGCAGTTTTATTCACAGTTTTAACTGTATTCTC
Organism: Streptococcus mitis; assembly: GCA_963515455.1. Classification (GTDB taxonomy): domain Bacteria; phylum Bacillota; class Bacilli; order Lactobacillales; family Streptococcaceae; genus Streptococcus; species Streptococcus mitis_DN. Next base: position 5,216 of record CAUPXP010000005.1, read on the forward strand.
TACAGCCTTTTCAACACTTTTATCTTCTTGCACATTTTCAGAAATCTTATCTGATTCTTTAACATGATTTTCTACCTGTGGATGATTTTCCACATCGTTTGGAACCTTTTCACTATTCGGATCTTCATCTTTGGCTTTAGTTGAATCATTCAGAGACGCAACCATTTCATCAGCATGAACAAGATATGGATTCTGTATCATTACTGCTCCTGTAGCCAAAAAAAGAGTGCACCCAAAAAGAAAATGCTTCCCTTTCTTTATCATCCGCCAATTCTTTTGATTGATTCCTTTTCGATTAAAAAACATAGAGAGCTCCTCATTAAACCAAAAAATTATTTTTCATATATATTATATTCTATTACTCTCACAAATGCAAACCATTTCATTTAATATATGAAAGTTTTTTCATAACTTGAACTTATATTTATTTGTTCATAAAATGACTATTATTAACCAAGTATGAACAATAATCATCATTTTCATAGAGCCACGATTTCGCGATCCCTTCCTCTAACTATTCTTATTTCTAGCGTCAGACTTAAAACTATCTATCCCCTTACACTTTTAATCCGCTACCTATCGATAGTCAGGCTTGGGAATCACTATCAGGTTCACCGTAGCGGGTGCCCACGCAGGACTTACACCTCAGATGCACGACATGCCCGTAGTACCCCACAAAAGAAACTGGGCAAAAACTCAATTGGAAGAGAAAACAAAGTAAATCTTCCAACAATAAAACGCATAACATCAAAGTTTCAACACCTGATACTATGCGTTTTCTAATTTTAAAGACTTTTTTGCCCAGCCTCTTCTTATCTGCTTTTCATACTTCCTTTACAAAAACCAATTCCTGTAGCTGGGACAGGTCTTCTCGGAAGCTAAATCCTGCAAAGCTTAAGCGACGAGCTTCCTCAACCGTCTGCACTTGATTTTCTATCAGGGCTGTCAGGAAGGCACCACGCGCTTTCTTGGAAATGGTTGAGTGAATCTTCAGCTGACCACCTCTATCCTCCATGAATTTGAAGGTCACCATTTTTTCTCTAATTTCCTTAGAAAATACAGTCTCAAATTCTGATGACAAGAGAGAGAAAATCACTTCTTCCTGCTTCAGAGCTTCATCATAGGCTGCCTTCCAATGACTCTTCAAAGTCTTACCAGCGACTTTTAACTTCATCAAAAAGTCCAAACGGTGAGGAGCCATAGGTGACAAGGCTGGAACGACTCCGTACAAGGTCGAGGTAATGAAGACATGATTTTCAAGATAGGCTTGTTCTACTTCGGTCAACTTATCTCTCTTGATATGGCGGTACATGAGCCCATCAAAAAGTTTCAGAGCTGGGTAGTGTTGAGCAGTTTGCCTTTTCAAAGCTTGGATATTTTGAAATTCTTCCGCCGCCTTCTCAGCTGATACCTTATAAAAACTCTCCAATTGACTAGCAGAATAGAGGGCCAAGGCATCCAGCACGGCCTGACTTTCTGGTCTTAAAGGTGTTGCCTCGATACTCGGCAAGTCTGTGTTCATTTCTTTTGCTGTTGGGATTAAAATTTTCATATTGATAGTGTAGCATATTTTTTAGCCACAACCAAGAAATTCATCTGATACTCAATGAAAATCAAAGAGCAAACTAGGAAACTAGCCGCAGGTTGCTCAAAGCACAGCTTTGAGGTTGCAGATAAAGCTGACGTGGTTTGAATTTGATTTTCGAAGAGTATGAAAAACCTCGGTTTGACCGAGGCTTCTCTATTTATTTTGGCCATCCTAACCAGACAGCCACGAGAACAAGGGCTAGGCCAGCTAAGCTTGTTAAGATAGATAGGAATTTATCTTTTTTCTCCTTGAACTGAGAAAAACCTATCTTCAAAGCGAGCAGTCCGAGTAGCATTGAAGCAACCATCACATAAAAACCCATTTGTTTGTCCTCCATTAATCTTAATTTACCTTGTTATAACATATATTTCTTAAATAAACCTTTTTTACTGCACTTTAAATGTCTTGAGATAGTTGTCTTTTCCTACTTGACCTTCGAAGGTTTTACCATTTTCAAGGTAAGGAAGGTCATCTGATACTGAGGCCTTGACCTTGTATATTTTACCATCAACTTTAAAGAAGTAGACGGTGTCGCCCTTGATAACAGCTGATTTGAGGTCTGCTACCACACCCTTGATACTTTCAGTTGTTGCATTGTCAATCTCAAGGTCGTTTTTATTGGCATATTTACTGAGCAGTTCTTCCACTGTCGTTGCTACGATAACATTTTGGTACTCGACTGCGTCTACCAGAGCGTACTCTTTGACCAAACCAGCATTATCCTTTAAGCCCATAATATAAAGTGGTTTATCATTGAGGTTGATGAGGATTGGGAAAGTTGCCTTGTAGGATTTCTCCTGAACAGCACCTTCGGCTGATTCACGGGCTGATTCTTCGGTCGCAGAAGCCAAGCTATACTTAGTGATTTCCCCTGTCCGCATATTTTCAAGAATAAAACCAAGATTACTTTCATCTGCATTGGCCGATGTCACACCTGTGTAGAGGTAGATGTCATTACCAATAGACAAGTAATTATAGCCCTTGGTAGTCTGGGTCACGTTTTTCTTGGAAATCATGGCATTCCAGAAACCGTCCTTGTACTTGCCGTTGTAGTTGATTTGCTCAATAGTTTCCTCAGCTGGATAGACCCTGTCCACCCATTCTGGAACATCTGCCAAGTTGTATTCCTTGGTTTCTCCATTTGTGGCATCCAAGATAATGACTGAAACAGGACGAGGAACCGCAAGTCCAAATTGCTTTTGGTAAACTGTAGCCACATAGAAAGGATTGCCCTCATCGTCCACCTCAAAAGATGGAGTCTTGAAGATTTTAGTTGGGTACTTCAAGCGTAGGTGACGTTTGACGTCACGGTTAAAATATTCCGAGTCCGAATACTTGATTGGTGTCTTCAAGTCCACCAAGTCCGCATTACCAGTTACCATGTCCACCTTGATATACTCGCCGATTCCCTTGGCCTGATTATTAAACCACTTGATAGGGTCTGCGTATTCTAGTGGCGTAACTCGATAAGGCTTCCCATCAATCGTCAATTGGGTATAGGTGTCTGCCGCTACGTACTGCGACACCTTATCCGTTAGGGAACCCAAGTAGCGGTCACCAATTTTTTCAGCAGTACTTCTATCTAAGATAGGAACCTTACTGGTGTCACTCTTAGGAAATTCAGTAAAGTCTTTTTCCGTAACCGTGACTACATTGGCATAATTTTTAGCCTGAAAAATGCTGGAAGTCACCAAGGAAACCAAACCTGCTAAGAGAAGAATTCCTCCAATAGAAGCTAAAAGGATTTTCCCTAACCGATTGATTTTGAAACCCTCAAGATTTAAGGCAGATTCCGCCTTACCATGGCGCACATGAACCGTTTTGACAAGGTTTATCCCCTTGCCAAAGCCAAATAAGATTGCTACAAGCAACATATGCCCACAGAGGAAGAAGAGAAATTCCCAGCTGGTCAGGTTAAGGGGCGGTAAAAAGATATACCAGGTCGTTGCGATAAAAATAAGTTCAAAGACTATTCGTTTCATTTGCTTTCCTCCTAAATGATTCGTCCTTCCAAATGATCCAGTTCATGCTGGCAAATCTGAGCTGGGAAGCCTGTCAAGGTAATGGTCTGTTCCTGCCACTTGCTGTCACGATAGGCAACCCTTATAGTTTCATAACGCCTAGTAGGTTTCACACCTACCAAGGACAAACAACCTTCCTCTGTCTCATAAGGTCCTTCAAATGACAGGAGCACTGGGTTAAACATGACCACAGGAACCAAGCCCAGATTAAAGATAATCACGCGCTTCTGCACCCCAATCATATTGGCAGCTAAACCGACACAGGTCTCACGATTTGCTAAGAGTGTATCCTGCAAATCTCTGGCAAGATACAGGTCTTCCTGACTTGCCGGCTGAGATACCTGAGATAAAAACAAAATATCCTTCACAATTTTCTTTTCCACTTCCTCACACTCCTCTTGCTTTTTACTATATTATAGTAATTATAGCACAAAAGCCGATAACTGCAAGCCCTTTCCCTCAACTGTAGCAAAAAGCCATCCGAAGATGACTTTTTCTTTTTAAATCGCATTCTTATCAAAGCCAAGTTTACGTTGAACAAACTTAACGATTTCGACGATAATAATCATTGAGAAGCTTCCGCCCATAACGATTCCCCATTGTGACAAGTCTAGTTTGGTTACGTGGAAGATTCCTTCAAGCGGTTCTACGACGATTGTTGCCATAAGAAGGATGAAGGATACCAAGATAGACCAGTTGAAGGTCTTAGACTTGAATGGGCCAACTGTCAAGATAGACTGGTAAACAGACTTGACATTGTAGGCATGGAAGAGCTGAATCAAACCAAGGGTTGCAAAGGCCATAGTAAGGGCATCCGCATGAATGGCATGATTGTCACCCACGTGAACTGGGTAAAGAAGGGCAAGACCATAGACACTCATAACAATAGCTGCTTGGAGTACACCTTGATAGATGATAGAACTGAAAACACCACCTGAGAAGAAACTTGCCTTACGTCCACGTGGTTTATGGTTCATGACACCAGGCTCAGCAGGTTCAACACCAAGAGCGATAGCTGGGAAGGTATCCGTTACCAAGTTGATCCACAAAAGATGAACTGGCTGTAAGACATCCCAACCAAACAAGGTTGATAGGAAGATAGTCAATACTTCAGCAGTATTGGCAGAAAGTAGGTACTGAATAGTCTTTTGAATGTTTGAGAAGACCTTACGTCCTTCTTCCACTGCAACGATGATAGTCGCAAAGTTATCATCTGCAAGTATCATGTCAGATGCACCCTTAGAAACCTCTGTACCAGTGATTCCCATACCGATACCGATATCGGCTGTTTTCAAAGCTGGCGCATCATTGACACCGTCACCTGTCATGGCAACGACTTTACCTTGTTTTTGCCAAGCCTTGACGATACGAACCTTGTGCTCTGGAGACACACGGGCATAAACAGAGTATTGACCAACTACTTTTTCAAAGTCTTCATCTGACAGTTCGTTGAGCTCAGCACCAGTTAAAACGTGGCCTTCTGTATCATTTGCATCAATGATTCCCAAACGTTTGGCAATAGCTTCTGCAGTGTCTTGATGGTCACCAGTGATCATGATTGGACGGATTCCAGCTTCCTTAGCCACACGAACAGCCTCAGCAGCTTCAGGACGTTCAGGGTCAATCATCCCAATCAAACCAGTGAAGATAAGATCATTTTCTAATTCTTCAGAAGTCAAGTTTTCTGGAATACTATCAATAATCTTATAAGCACCCGCAAGGACACGCAAGGCTTGGTGGGCCATTTCAGAGTTGTTTGTATGAATGAGGTTTGTAACCTTCTCATCAATCGGAGCAATATCCCCAGCCTTATCACGAAGAACACAACGTTTCAAGAGTTGGTCTGGCGCACCTTTAACGGCTACGAGGAAGCGTCCATCTGCAAGTGGATGAACTGTTGACATGAGCTTACGTTCAGAATCAAATGGCAATTCAGCCACACGAGGATATTTGTCTAAAAATCCTTTGACATCGTAGCCCTTGTCCAAGGCATATTGGATAAAGGCTGTTTCGGTTGGATCACCAATTAGATTGCCTTCCACATCGATTTTCGTATCATTAGCCAAGACTACTGAACGTAGAAGAGGCATTTCAAGACCTAGTTCAATGTCATCAGCCGAGTCATGTAGGACTGCATCGTAGAAGACTTTCTCGACTGTCATCTTGTTCATAGTCAGCGTACCAGTCTTATCAGAAGCGATGATTTCAGTTGAACCAAGCGTTTCTACTGCAGGCAACTTACGAACGATAGAGTTTCGTTTAGCCAAAACTTGAGTACCAAGGGCAAGAACGATAGTTACGATAGCTGGGAGTCCTTCTGGAATGGCTGCAACGGCAAGGGCAACAGAGGTCATCAACTCACCAAGTGGATTTTTGCCTTGAATGAAAACTCCAACTACAAAAGTAACAAGGGCAATGACCAAGATAGCATAGGTCAAGACCTTAGAAAGGTTGTTCAAGTTTTGTTTAAGTGGTGTATCCGTCTCATCCGCATCTTGAAGCATGCCAGCAATATGACCAACTTCCGTGTACATACCTGTATTGACAACAACACCAAGACCACGACCATAAGTCACATTTGAGTTTTGGAAGGCCATATTGACACGGTCACCAATACCAGCATCTGTCGCAAGCTCGACTGTCAAGTCTTTTTCGACTGGAACAGACTCACCTGTCAGGGCAGCTTCTTCGATTTTAAGAGAGTTGGCTTCTAGCAAACGTAAGTCTGCTGGTACAACATCACCAGCTTCGAGAGCGACGATATCTCCAGGTACCAATTCTTTAGAATCAATCTCAGCCATATGACCATCACGAAGAACGCGGGCAGCTGGACTAGACATGGATTTGAGAGCTTCGATGGCTTCTTCTGCTTTCCCTTCTTGGTAAACACCAAAGGCAGCGTTGATGATTACCACGGCTAAGATGATAATGGCATCTGCGATATCTTCCCCACCAGAAGTCACGACTGACAAGATTGCTGCCGCAACTAGGATAATAATCATCAAATCCTTAAATTGCTCGATAAACTTGACCAGGATTGATCGTTTCTCGCCTTCTTCGAGTTCATTGTGGCCAAATTCGGCAAGGCGTTTTTCTGCCTCGCTTGATGACAAACCTTGCTCGGTCGCATCCACAGCCTTCAAGACCTCTTCAGGACTTTGAGTATAAAACGCTTGGCGTTTTTGTTCTTTTGACATGTGTCTCCTCCTTGACATTGTGTGCAAAACAGACTCTCTTTTCCCTCATCGCATCTTTTCACGACAAACAAAAAGAGACCTGTTAATCATAACAAGTCTCGCTGTTTAAGATAGTGCCGGAAAGCATACTTTTCAGTATAAAATTCGGAATGACGACACTATCACAGGTTTCTGCCAGCTACTCCCTTGAGTAGTACTATTATACCAAATTTTGAAAAATTTTCAAAGAGTAAAGATTCTATAAAATTCTATCCTTATCAAAAGTACGTTCACTGATAATATATCTAGGACGACGTTTCGTTTCTAGGTAAATCTTTCCAATATACTCACCAATTACTCCCAAACTAATCAATTGAACCCCACCAAGTAAACTAACTATTGCATAGGTGCTTGCCCAGCCTGCCACAACCGTACCAGCAACCTTACTCCATAAAACCCAAATAATCAACAGAAAACTAAAGAGTGATGTCAAGACCCCAAAACTTGTAATCAAACGAATCGGTTTGATTGATAAACTGGTAATACCATCCATAGCCAAACCAAGCATTTTGGACAGTGGATAATGGCTCTCACCAGCAATTCGTTCATGGCGTTTATATGAAACATAAGAATATTTAAAGCCCACTAAGGGCATTAAACCACGAAGAAAAAGATTAACTTCAGTGAATTTTTCTAATTCTTTCAAGAATCTTTTAGACACCAATCGATAGTCTGCATGATTGAAAACAACTTCTGCTCCAAATAGACGTAGCACTTTATAAAAACCTTCGGCTGTAATTCGTTTAAAAGTAGAGTCCGTATCACGGTTATCACGTACACCGTATACAATTTCAGAACCACTTTTATACTCCGAAACCATCTTATCCATGCAGTTAATATCATCTTGTCCATCCGCATCAATGGTAATGACAATATCAGCAAACTGAATAGCTTCATACATACCTGCAAGAACGCTACTCTGATGCCCCCTATTACGACTTTGCGACACACCAACTACAGAAGGAATGGAATTAGCATAACTTTCTATTAGTTCCCAAGTCCGATCCTTACTACCATCATTTACATACATGATTTTACTAAGAGGATGGATTTCTTCTTTCTGTACTAATTGTTCAATTTTTTCAACAAACATTGGATTAGTATGTGGTAAGACTTTTTCTTCGTTGTAGCACGGAACAACTATATATAAAATTGGCTTTTTCCTGCTCATGCTATTCTCCTCCTTTTCTATAAATCATAGCTGTATCAATCTGTTTTTCTAAGTGATAATTTACTTTAATATAATCCTTAATAAAAGAGTCAGTTCTCTTACCATAATCCCATTCAGTATCAAATACAATATAGATAGGAGGATTTTCTTGTATAGATTTTCTAAACTCATCAATAATAACTCGATCATCTGTCACAGCTGGAATAAAGAAAAATTTTGTACTAGCTAGCCGTTCACTATACAAATAAATTGTTCCATTTTGACGGTGTGTATAAATTCGATCATCCATCGACGTATTTTTCTCTATATAGCTAGCAACGCGTTGCTGTTTCTCAGATCTATTCAGATATCTTGTATTCATACTTTTCATGATGGATTTTACATCATTCTGGTATACAATAATAAATCCTAAGAATAAGACAAAAAATACTTGAAAAGACATTTTCTTGGATATGCTATGAAATAAATAGGAAATATATGGAATCAAAATCGGGAGCATTACTAAAATGTAATGACCATAGCTTCTTTTTGAGATAAGAGCCAGAAGTAAACAAACAATAAAAACAAAATGATAGTAGATTGATTTTATTCCAAATTTCTTCCATAGTGGTATCAAGGAAAATAACATCAATAAATTAAGACTTAAGAGATTTGTTTGAGAAATGTACCATCTGATAATCTCATACATCGAAACGTTATTAGACTCTGTAGTATAAATAAAATTAATTCCAATCGACTGGTATACCATTTCAATAAAGATGCCCTTTGATAACAGATATAAGCACAAAGGGATAGTTGGTATTAATACTCCAACGAAAAATAATCCTATCAAAGAAAACAATTCCCTATATGCCTTCTTTAGTATAAAATCAATCAATACATAAATACAAAATACTAGCCAAATCCCTATCATATTTGCTTTCGTAAAAAATACAATAGAGAAAAATGCACCTGATGCTATGATATCATTTTTGCTGAAATCATTTTGTATAAACAGTTTTAAAAAAATGTATAATGAATAAGCCAAAAAAGGTAAAATAAAACCTTCTAAACTCCAACCGCCATCAAAAAAATACTCATAAATTATAAAGATAATTGCTAAAGTTAAAATTGTTTGCTTATTCCCAGTAAATAACCTTGAAATCTTATAGCTAGCTATAAAGAATAGAAATGTGCAAAATAGGTATAAAAATTTAATTCCTAATGCACCACCAATAAGATATCCTAGGTAGTTCAGTAAAAAAATAACTGGCCCCTTATGATCAAATAGGTCTGCATACATCAATTCTCCTCGATTCATTGCATACCCAAAATATTCAAAAATACTAGCATCTGAAAACGGTATTCCTTGTTTGACATTTGTTACCATCGAGAACCAGACTAAAACAGTAAAGAGCAAAGAAATACTCATCACTAAAACACTCATTTTTTTCAATTTTATTCACCTCAACTTTTCACTTTATCAGTCTATCATATTTCCTAAAAAAAAAAAGCATTTTCTGCTTTGTATTTTCTTACTTTTATCCGTCCTATTTGAATTTTCTCTTGAAAACCAGTATAATGGTAGAATGCTATGTGACTGGAAAGGAAGTTGAATGAAGCAATCTATCTCAAATCTCAAGTTAGCTGAACGTGGGGCCATTATCAGTATTTCGACCTATTTGATCTTGTCTGCAGCGAAATTGGCTACTGGCCATCTTCTTCATTCATCCAGTTTGGTGGCCGATGGTTTTAACAACGTGTCGGACATCATTGGAAATGTGGCCCTCTTGATAGGGATTCGGATGGCGCGCCAGCCTGCAGACCGGGACCACCGTTTTGGTCATTGGAAGATTGAAGATTTGGCTAGCTTGATCACTTCTATTATCATGTTCTATGTTGGTTTTGATGTGCTGAGGGACACCATTCAAAAGATTATCAGTCGTGAAGAAACGGTCATTGATCCTCTTGGTGCAACTCTGGGAATCATTTCTGCAGCGATTATGTTTGTGGTCTATCTCTACAATACTCGCCTCAGTAAGAAATCCAATTCCAAGGCACTAAAGGCTGCCGCAAAGGACAATCTTTCTGACGCTGTCACCTCACTTGGTACTACTATTGCTATCCTAGCTAGCAGTTTCAATTATCCCATTGTGGATAAACTGGTTGCCATTATCATCACTTTCTTTATCTTGAAGACTGCCTATGATATCTTCATCGAATCTTCCTTTAGCCTTTCAGATGGCTTTGACGACCGTCTGCTTGAGGACTATCAAAAGGCCATCATGGAAATTCCCAAAATCAGCAAGGTTAAGTCCCAAAGAGGTCGTACCTACGGTAGCAATATCTACCTTGATATTACGCTAGAAATGAATCCTGACTTGTCGGTTTTTGAGAGTCATGAAATCGCGGATCAGGTCGAGTCTATGCTGGAAGAACGTTTTGGCGTCTTTGATACCGATGTCCATATCGAGCCAGCACCTATCCCTGAAGATGAAATTTTAGACAATGTCTACAAAAAATTGCTTATGCGCGAACAATTGATTGATCAGGGAAATCAACTGGAAGAACTATTGGCTGATGATTTTGTCTATATTCGCCAAGACGGAAATCAGATGGATAAAGAGGCCTATAAAGCCGAAAAAGAGTTGAATTCTGCTATCAAGGACATCCAAATCACTTCCATCAGTCAGAAAACAAAACTCATCAGCTATGAATTGGACGGAATTGTCCATACCAGTATCTGGCGTCGCCACGAAACTTGGCAAAATGTCTTCCACCAGGAAACAAAAAAAGAATAGAGAAATCCTGTCATGAGACGGGATTTTTCTATTCTTCTAGCTATCAAAGTCACTGAGATACTCATAGCGTTCGTATTTTTCAAGGAGTGCTTCGTTTTTCTTATCTAGTTCTTTTTGAAGAGTAGCCAGTTTGCCAAAGTCAGAACCATTGGCCTGCATTTCCTCTTCAATAGCAGCGATACGATTTTCCAAGGTTTCAATATCACCTTCAATGCTTGTCCACTCCTGCTTTTCTTGGTAGGTCATGCGTTTCTTGTCTTCACGGACCTTGATCACTTTCTCCTTTTCGGCCTTTTGCACTTGATTGACCATCTCTGTTTCAAAGGCTTTTTCATCAAGATAGTCTGTGTAATGACCAAAGAAAGGACGAATCTTGCCATCCTCAAAAGCCAGAATCTTAGTCGCTACCTTATCCAAGAAATAGCGGTCGTGACTAACAGTCAAGACTGGACCAGCAAAGCCTTGCAAAAAATTCTCCAAAACTGTCAAGGTTGCAATGTCCAAATCATTTGTTGGCTCGTCCAAGAGGAGAACATTTGGTTTTTCCAAGAGCAATTTGAGGAGATAAAGACGCTTTTTCTCTCCACCTGACAATTTCTCAATCATGGTTCCATGCGTTGAACGTGGGAAGAGGAACTGCTCCAGCAACTCTGCAATCGAAGTCGTAGAACCACCGCTGGTCTTGACTTCTTCTGCCACTTCCTGCAAGTAATTGATCACACGCTTGCTTTCATCCAAACCCTCAATTTGCTGAGAGAAATAGGCGATGCGAACAGTTCCCCCTATCACAACTTGTCCTGCTGTCGGCTCAAGAATACCTGCAATCAAGTTGAGGAGAGTTGATTTCCCAACACCGTTATCCCCAACGATTCCAATACGGTCTTTGGCCTGCACCAAGAGATTAAAATCTTGCAAAATAGACTTGTTTTCATAGGCAAAGGAAACATCCTGAAACTCGATGACCTTTTTCCCAATCCGACTGGTTTCAAAGTTCATGGTCAAGTCTGTTTCAGCAACGCCGCCTGAAACATCCTTTTTCAGGTCGTGGAAACGATTGATACGAGCCTGTTGCTTGGTCGCACGCGCCTGCGGTTGTCTGCGCATCCAGACCAATTCTTGCTTATAAAGTTGTTCCTTTTTGTGGAGAAGAGCCGCATCGCGCTCGTCCTGTTCCGCCTTGAGGCGAACATAGTCCTGATAATTGCCCTGATATTCTGTTAAGCCTGCTCGGTCCAACTCGAAAATCCGTGTTGACAAAGCGTCTAGGAAATAACGATCGTGGGTGATAAAAAGGACTGTCTTCTTGGAATTTTTCAAAAAGAGGGTCAGCCACTCAATAGTCGCAATATCCAAATGGTTGGTCGGCTCATCCAGAAGCAAGAGGTCGTGATTGCCAAGTAAAACTTGCGCCAACTGGACCCGTCTTCTTAGACCACCTGACAATTCTCCCACTAGAGTAGATAAGTTCTGAATACCCAGCTTGCTAAGAACAGTCTTTACCTGACTCTCAATTTCCCAAGCTTGGAGAGAATCCATTTCAGCCATGACACGTTCCAAACGAGCCTGCTTATCCTCACTGTAGTTGAGCATGATCAACTCATACTCACGAATAAGCTGGATTTCCTTGAGGTCGCTGGATAGGACCGTATCCAAGACCGTCTTGCTATCATCAAAATCAGGATCTTGAGTCAAGTAACCAATCTGGTAATCGTTCTTCGCTGAAAAGGGACTAACATCCCCATCAAAGCCAGAAACACCAGAAAGGACATCTAAAAGAGTGGTCTTCCCTGTTCCATTGACACCAATCAGACCGATTCTGTCTAGGTCATGGATGATAAAGGAAATATCCTTAAAAACGGTCTTGTCACCGACGGATTTACTTAGTTTTTCAACGATAAAATCACTCATTTTTTCTCCCTCAGATAAGCATGGATGGCTTGACGGTCATTTTCCAATTCTCCATCGACAATGGCAAACTCAATCTCTGTTAAAATCTCTCCCAAGTCTGGCCCTGGCTGATAGCCATATTCCTTAATCAAAATGCCACCATTAATCTGAATTTCTTTCTTATCATGAATAGTCAAACTCTGGTAAGTTTCTGTGATGGCTTGTGGGTTGACTTCTTTTCCTTGAGCCTGACGAAGATTTTCAGCCTGTAAAAGCAAAGCAAAGTCAAAGCGGTAACAATCGCGCTTGCTCAATTCTCCCTTTTCACGCAGAGCCAAAATAGTCAGCAAATCCTGTACCTGCTTGGCAAACTGGCGTGAGGTCTTCCAAGCTTTCAAAAAGGGCTGTGCATTTTCAATTTCAAGTGCCCACAAGAGAGCGGCCCAGGCTTGTTCAGAGGATTCAAAGGTAAAATCAGCTTCTAAATCAAACAATCTTTGTAGTTTTTCCCGACTATCTACCATATCTGGAAGATAATCATAGGCTTTACTCGCAATCATAGAAGATAAACCTGCTCTCCAAAAAGGAGCCAGCAAGAGTTTATCAAACTCAACATAGGTGCGCTCTACAGAAATTTTTTCGAGAAGCGGAGTCAGGTTCTTCATAGCTAAAAAGGTGTTTTTCTCAATTTCAAAACCAAGACTGGCTTGAAACCGAAAACCACGCATAATACGGAGAGCATCTTCATTGAAACGCTCACTAGCAATCCCCACTGCTCGCAAGACTTGATTTTCCAAATCTTCTAAACCATGGAACAAGTCAATGATTTCGCCTGTCTCGTCCAAGGCAAAGGCGTTGACTGTAAAATCACGGCGCTTGAGATCTTCTTCTAGCGAGCGCACAAAAGAAACCGCACTGGGTCTGCGATAGTCCACATAGACATCTTCTGTCCGAAAGGTGGTTACCTCGTACTCCTCATCCCCATCTAAGACCAAGACGGTTCCATGCTCGATTCCTATATCGGCTGTTCGCGGAAAAATCTGCTTAGTCTCTTCTGGATAAGAAGACGTCGCAATATCCACATCATGGATAGGACGATTGAGGAGGGCATCTCGAACAGAACCTCCAACAAAATAGGCCTCAAAACCTGCTTCTTTAATTTTTTCTAATACTGGTAAAGCCTTCTGAAATTCAGAAGGCATTTGCGTTAATCTCATAATAAGTGTTCTAATCCATAGACAAGCTCATGACGCTTGACAACTTCTTTAATTCCCAAATTGACCCCTGTCATGAAGGAGCTGCGATCATAGGAGTCATGACGAAGGGTCAATCCTTCTCCCTGATTGCCAAAGATGACTTCCTGATGAGCTACCAAGCCTGGCAAACGAACTGAGTGGATGCGCATGCCATCAAAATCAGCACCACGGGCACCTGAAATCAATTCTTCCTCATCAGGCGCACCTTGCTGGGTAGACTCTCGGACTTCTGCCATTAACTCAGCTGTTTTAATAGCTGTTCCACTCGGAGCATCCTTTTTCTTGTCATGATGAAGCTCGATAATCTCCACATTTGGGAAATATTTAGCAGCCTGCCTTGCAAATTGCATGAGCAAGACAGCACCCAAGGCAAAGTTAGGAGCAATCAAGCCACCCAAATCTTGGACACGAGAAAATTCTTTTAGCTCTGCAATTTCTTCACTTGTGAAACCTGTTGTTCCAACTACTGGAGCAAAGCCATTTTCAAGAGCAAAACGTGTATTTTCGTAGGCAACAGTTGGAGTAGTAAAATCTACCCAGACATCCGCTTCAAAACCAACCAAATCAGCCTTATCCTTGAAAACAGGAATTCCCTGCCATTCTGACTCAGACTCAAAAGGATCCAAAACTGCTACCAAGTCTAAGTCTGGATCAGCCAAAACCATCTGACAAGCAGCCTGGCCCATCTTTCCCTTAAAACCAGCAATAATTACTCGAATACTCATCTCTACTCCTGTCTAAGATACAAAGGACGTTAGCTGCCCATGAAAAATAGGGAATGGCGCTGACTTTCCACGAAAGGCAAGACAGGCATCTTTTTTCAAGAGGCAGGTAGTCCGTGTTCAATTGCTAAGATACAAAGCCTGTAGGAACACAAAGTGAAAATAGAAGTCCTGATCAAGAAGTGTCTACTCCTTGGAAAATCTATCTTTTTCACACAGGGTTCCAGGCGTGTTCAACTGCTAACTTCTTAACTAGTCTAAAAGTGCCAACTAAATCACTGGAATATAACCCAGAGCAATACTTCCTGCTCCTAGGTGAGTTCCAATGACACTACCAAATGTAGCAAGTGAAACATCCGAACCCAAGCCAGAATCAAGCAAGTGCTGACGCAATTCCTCAGCCTTTTCAGGAGCATTCCCATGAATGACAATGACCCGATATTGGCCTGAAGCCGTTGTTTCCTTGATAATTTCAATTAAGCGCTTGGTTGCTTTCTTTTCAGTACGAACTTTTTCGTAAACTTCAATCACACCTTGATCGTTAAAATAAAGGATTGGCTTAATGCTAAGCAAATTGCCCAAAATGGCAGCCCCATTTGAAAGGCGCCCACCTTTTACCAAATGGTCCAAATCATCTACCATGATAAAAGCTGACGTACGGCTAATTTGAATGGCTAGCTTATCCTGAATGCTGGCAAAATCATCGCCCTGGTCACGCCAGTTAAAGACACTTTCAACCATGATACCCAGCGGAGCGCTTGTAATCAAAGTGTCTGGAAAAGCAATGGTTAAGCCCTCATATTCATCTATCATATACTGGATATTTTGGTAAAAACCTGAAATTCCAGAAGATAGGAAAAGCCCCAAAGCATGGGTATAACCTTGTTCTTTGAGCGAAGTTAAGATTTCATCTAACTTGGCAATACTTGGTTGACTAGTCTTAGGCAATTCAGAAGCCTGAGCCATTTTTTGGTAAAATTCCTCAGCAGTCAGATTGATGCCTTCGACATACTCCTCACCATCAATATTGACAGGAATATCCAAGACAAATAAATCTTCTCTTTGCAAGGTCTCTGCACTGAGATAGGCAGAAGAATCTGTGATAACAGCTAGTTTCATATTAGAACTCCAAATTGATTCCTGGTAAGTCTAATGCAATTTCAGTTACTTCGTAAGTCAAACGGTTGAGCATGTTCAAACTTGGGCGAGCCAAAGTTTCCACTTCTTCTTGGCTCAATTCACTTGGTTCATTGACAATACGGCCATCGATGTGGTTTACCTGTGAAATGGTTCCACTGATGACAAACTTATCAAATACAATCATAAATGTCAAGATGACAATCAAGGAAGTCACTTGATTTTCTTGATCATGTTGGAGCAATTGGAAATTCACATCCACCTTAGTTTCAGGAGCTCCATTTTCATTTTCCCATTCAAAATTACGCGCATCAAAATGATACTGACTAACAAATTCTTGTTCACGTTTAAGATTCATGTCTTTCTCCCTTGGCTACAATATTATAAGCTATTGTACCATATTTTTTTATTTTCATCTAGTTTTCTAGGATTTAGTCAATCCCGATTTCAGCTCGAACTACGTCTGCGATGGTATCAACATAGTAGTCTACTTCTTCTGTTGTAGGCGCTTCTGCCATGACACGCAAGAGGGGCTCTGTTCCACTTGGGCGAACAAGAATACGACCATTCCCCGCCATTTCTTCTTCCATCTTTTCGATGATAGCCTTGATAGCTGGCACTTCCATAGCCTTTTCCTTCATGGCATTTTCCACTCGGATATTGACTAATTTTTGTGGATAAATGGTTACTTCTGCTGCCAACTCTGACAAGCTCTTACCAGTTTCCTTCATGATTTTGGTCAATTGAACAGCAGATAATTGGCCATCACCTGTTGTATTGTAATCCATCAAGATGACGTGCCCAGACTGTTCACCACCAAGGTTGTAGCCTGATTTTCTCATTTCTTCAACAACGTAGCGGTCGCCAACTGCAGTGACTGCCTTGTTAATACCTTCACGGTCCAAGGCCTTGTGGAAACCAAGGTTAGACATCACAGTTGTCACAATTGTATTTTGGGCCAATTGTCCTTTTTCAGAAAGGTATTTCCCGATAATGTACATAATCTTATCACCATCGACGATATCACCATTTTCATCGACAGAAATCAAACGGTCACTGTCTCCGTCAAAGGCCAAACCAATAGCTGAGCCACTTTCTTTGACCACTTCTTGAAGAGCTTCTGGGTGCGTAGAACCAACATTAAGGTTGATGTTAAGACCATCTGGTGTTTCCCCGATAACCGTCAATTGAGCGCCAAGGTCTGCAAAGATTTGACGGGCACTTGTAGAAGCTGCACCATTGGCTGTATCCAAGGCAACCTTCATTCCTTCAAGAGGAGTTCCAGTTGAAACAAGGTATCCTTCATACTTACGCAAACCTTCTGGATAATCTACCAAGGTTCCCAAGCCTTCTGCACTTGGACGAGGAAGAGTATCTTCTGCAGCATCTAGCAAGGCTTCAATTTCTGCTTCTTTTTCGTCATCTAGTTTGAAGCCATCACCACCAAAGAACTTAATCCCATTATCAAGGGCTGGGTTGTGGCTAGCAGAAATCATGACACCTGCACTGGCTCCCTCAGTTTTTACCAAGTAAGCTACTGCTGGTGTTGCAAGGACACCAAGTTTGTATACGTGAATCCCTACTGAGAGGAGACCTGCCACCAAGGCTGATTCTAGCATTTCCCCTGAAATACGTGTGTCACGTCCTACAAAGACTTTCGGTGCTTCCGTTTCATGTTGACTAAGAACATAGCCTCCAAAACGACCTAGTTTAAAGGCCAATTCTGGTGTTAATTCTACGTTAGCTTCTCCACGGACTCCATCAGTCCCAAAATATTTACCCATTTTTATAAAATCCTTTTCCTATTTTTAATTCGTTTTTGAACTAGTTGCTTTCGTTGACGAAGATGTCTCCGACGAACTGCTTGTGCTTGAACTTGGCGCTACTGGTTTTGTAGTGACCTTCATTGTTGTATCAAACGGAGTGATAACTACTGGTAAGACTACCCCATTGCGGTCGATTGCCTGCAAAGGTACTGAGCCACTGTAATTACCTGTTATGCGTTCGCTGGTTGGTAAAAGCGCAATAACTTTGTCAATCTTAGCTAATGTTTCCTGGTCAGTTGTAACTGAAACTCGTTCGTTTGATACGGTTACACTATCAAGTTGTAGCTTGGGATCAATCTGGCTTTGGTCAACTTGTGGCACAACAATCATCCCATCTCGCTTAACCTTCTTCCCAACTTTCACTGTAATCTTTTGAGGCGTTGCCACAGCGGTCAATCCACTTGGAAGATTCTCAATATTCAAGGGAACTTCAATCGTTCCAACACTAGCATCTGTCAAATCCGCTGTCACCTTAAACTTACGAGTACTTTCCTGCATTTCGCTGGCCAAGGTCACCCGATTGGCACCTGTCAGCACAACGGAAACTTCTGATGCAAATCCGCTAATGAAATACTGGTCGTCATCATAATGAATATCGATAGGAACATTTGCTATCGTATTAGTGTAGGTTTCTGATTTGACCTGCCTTACCGTATTGTTATTTTGAAAGTTGGTTGACGTTGCATAGATGAATAAGACACAAGCAAAAAAGAGAGATGAAATGATATATAGACTATTTTTTCTCATATTTCCAGCCTCCTAGCAAACGGTCCTTGAAACTGACTTTTTCTTCAACAGCTGGCAAAAGAATTGTTCGTAGCTCTGCTTCAAATTCTTCAATCGTCAAGTCGTGCTTGAAAACACCGTTATAGGTAATAGAAATGCCACCTGTTTCCTCTGAAACGATAAAGGTCAAGGCATCGGACACTTCTGATAAACCGATAGCCGCCCGGTGTCTGGTCCCAAATTCCTTGGAAATCCCTGTGCTTTCTGTCAAGGGCAGATAGGCAGAAGTTACCGCAATCCGATTTTCTCTGATAATCACAGCACCGTCATGTAGAGGAGTGTTGGGGATAAAAATATTAATAAGGAGTTCAGCTGAAATGTTGGCATCCAAGGGAATACCTGTAGCGATATATTCTTGCAAGGTCCGAACTCGTTGAATGGCAACCAGAGCACCAATCTTACGAGGACTCATATATTCAACCGACTTGACAAAGGCACGAATCATTTGCTCCTCTGCACTAATTTGAGCAGTAGAAAAGAAATCTGTCGCCCTTCCCAAGCGTTCCAAACCAGTCCGAATCTCTGGAGAGAAGATAACAACCGCAGCAATAACCCCATAAGTGATAATCTGGTTAATCAACCAAGAAATCGTTGTTAAACCAAGGATATTGGCCACAACCTGGGCTAATACAAAGATCAAGACCCCCCGTACCAAAATCATAATCTTGGTGCCAGCTATCGCTTTTGTAAAACGATATAAAATATAGGTCACAATCAAAATATCAAACAGATTGATGGCAATACTCCAAGGACTAGAAAACAAGCTAGTCCAATATTGCAGGTTGGATAATTGTTGAAAGTTCATCTGCTGTCTCCTCTCTGTCCAAACACGTTCCTTTCTATTATACCATTTTTCTGACATTTTTTTCCCTATCCTACTTCATTTTAAATTAAAGAAAAAATATGATAAAATAAACTGACTAGAAAAAACAAAGGAGAAACCATGTCTCAACTATATGATATTACCATTGTAGGTGGTGGTCCCGTCGGTCTTTTTGCAGCCTTTTACGCCCACCTACGCCAAGCCAAGGTCCAAATCATCGACTCCCTTCCCCAGCTAGGTGGACAACCTGCTATTCTCTATCCTGAAAAGGAAATCCTAGACGTCCCAGGCTTCCCAAATCTAACTGGAGAAGAGTTGACTAATCGTCTAATCGAGCAATTAAATGGCTTTGATACTCCTATTCATCTCAATGAAACGGTTCTTGATATTGAAAAACAAGAAGAAGGATTTGTCATCACAACTTCTAAAGGTAGTCACCTGTCTAAAACAGTTATCATCGCTATGGGTGGTGGTGCCTTCAAACCACGTCCGCTGGAACTAGAAGGCGTTGAGGGCTATAAAAATATTCACTACCACGTTTCCAATATTCAGCAATACGCTGGTAAGAAAGTGACGATTCTTGGTGGGGGAGACTCAGCTGTGGATTGGGCTTTGGCTTTTGAAAAAATCGCACCAACTACGCTTGTCCACCGCAGAGATAATTTCCGCGCCTTGGAACACAGTGTCCAAGCCTTACAAGAATCATCTGTGACCATCAAGACACCATTCGTCCCTAGCCAACTCCTTGGAGATGGAAAAACGCTTGATAAACTTGAAATCACAAAAGTTAAATCTGATGAAACCGAAACGATTGACCTAGACCACCTCTTTGTCAACTATGGTTTCAAATCTTCTGTCGGTAACCTCAAAAACTGGGGTCTGGACCTCAACCGCCACAAGATTATTGTCAACAGCAAGCAAGAATCTAGCCAAGCAGGTATCTACGCTATCGGTGACTGTTGCTACTATGACGGAAAAATTGATCTGATTGCGACAGGGCTTGGAGAAGCACCAACTGCTGTCAACAATGCCATCAACTACATCGACCCTGAGCAAAAAGTACAACCAAAACACTCTACTAGTTTATAAAAAAGAACCACGAGTCACATAGGATTCGTGGTTTTATAGTTCATCGGCTAATTTATTTATCTTTCTGAGTCTGTGGTTGACGCCACTTTTGGTCAGAGGGGTGCTGAGGCTATCTGCTAACTGCTGGATAGAGTAGTCTGGGTGTTGAATCCGCAACTGCGCCACCTCCTGCAAATCCACTGGCAGATTTTCTAAGCCCATAATATCTTTGATTTTACTGATATTGTTGATGGTCTTCATGCTGGCAGAAACTGTCCGAGCGATATTAGCTGTCTCGGCATTATTGGCCCGATTGAGATCATTACGGGTTTCTCGCAAAATCTTTACTCGCTCAAAATCATCACGCGCCTGCATGGCTCCGATGACAATCAAGAAGTCCATAATGTCTTCGGCTCGCTGGAGATAGGTCACAGCCCCCTTTTTGCGCTCAAGCACCTTGGCATCCAGTAAAAATTGCTGAAGAAGTGAGGCAATCCCTTGCGCGTGGTCCAGATAAACAGAACTGATTTCCAACTGGTACTTGCCTGACTCAGGGTCACGAATGCTGCCATTTGCCAAGAAAGCGCCACAGAGATAAGCGCGGCCTGCTTCCTCATCCGATAAAATTGCCTCATCAATGCCTGTTTCCAGACCAAAGAAGGAGTCTGCCAAATGTAAGTCACTCAATAAATCCTGCACCTTTTCATCTGTAAAAACAGTATAGACCCGATTCTTACGAAGATTGCTTCTTTGGTGGTGGCGAATTTCTGATTTAATTTCATAGAAATGGAGAAAGGATTCATAGAGGTGACGAGCCAGTTTGGCATTTTCTGTCACGACTGACAAGGTCAAGCCTGAAGTCGAGAGACCGATACTGCCAGACATCTTGATAATAGCAGATAATTCATGCCGGCTCAGATGGTGTTGACCTAGTATTTCTTCTTTTACTGCTACTGTGAAACTCATTTTCTCACCTGTATAATCCGCATCAACTCATCCACAATCAAATCCCCATCGTGGAAGGCACCTCCATTTTCCAGACGAAGGAAGTTGGATGAAATCACACGCGGAACTCGCTTACAAAGACCAGCAAAGTCATGGTCCACCTGGACCAAGTATTCATCAAAACGGTTAGAATTCATGTATTCCTGTGGCACTTTTTCAATATTCACTAAAACAGTATCGATAAAAGGGCGACCAAGGTGACGATGCAAGACTTCCACGTGATCACTATCTGTAAAGTGTTCCGTCTCCCCACGTTGGGTCATGATATTGCAGACATAGGCGATTTCTGCCTTGGTTTCCAAAAGCGCCTGCCCAATTTCCTTAATGACAATATTGGGCAAAATAGAGGTAAAGAGGGAACCAGGTCCGAGGACAATCATGTCACTTTCAAGAATGGTCTGCACTACTCGACGGCTAGCCAGAGGCGTATCATCGTTGAGGGTATTGGTCACATAGACATGGTCAATCATGCCTGGATGGTCTGCAATATGGCTCTCTCCAGCCACTTCAGTCCCATCCTGAAAGACTGCATGAAGGGTCAAGGGATGGTCACTGGAAGGATAAATCTTCCCAGTGGTATGGAAAAATTTGCTCAGCAACTGCATGGCATTATAGGTCGAACCCTGCATTTCTGACAGGCCAGCAATGATGAGATTGCCCAATGGATGGCCAGCAAAGGCTCCAGCATCTTCAGAAAAGCGATACTGAAAGACTTTCTCATAAAACTTAGGCATATCCGACATGGCCACAAGGACATTGCGAAGATCGCCTGGCGGTGTCAACTGCTGCATATTTTTTCGGAGTTCACCTGAAGAACCGCCATCATCCGCCACCGTTACGATAGCAGCGATTTCCACATCTTTTTCCCGCAGACTTTTAAGAATGACAGGGATCCCAGTACCTCCACCAATCACCGTTATCTTTGGTTTTCTCATGAACGGTTTACCGTTTCCTTTCTTCGGTCTTTGTCGCGATGCCCTTCATTAACAGGCCAATTCTTGGATAAGTCCTGCGCCAAGCGTTTGGCAAAGGCCACACTACGGTGTTGTCCACCCGTACAACCCATGGCAATGGTCAAAACGGACTTCCCTTCCTTTTGGTAACTTGGCAGAATCGGCTCAATCAAGGCCAATAAATGTTGATAAAAGTCTTCTGACTCAGGATGATTCATAACATAGTCATAAACTGGTTCATCCACACCCGTCTGATTACGCAGTTCTGGTAGGTAATAGGGATTTGGCAAAAATCGGACATCAAAGACCAAATCTGCATCAATCGGGATTCCATATTTAAAGCCAAAAGACATGACTTCGATACGGAAAGACTGGGCTTGTTCTTGATCTGAAAATTGCTCTGCGAGGGTTTTACGCAACTCACGAGGAGTAAGTTCAGTTGTATCCACCACATTTTGGCTCATATTTTTCAAAGGCCCCAAGAGTTCACGTTCCAGCTTGATTCCATCCAAAATCCGTCCATCTGCAGCTAATGGGTGACTCCGTCTAGTCTCCTTGTAACGAGCGACCAATTCCTTATCAGCTGCGTCCAAAAAGAGAATTTTAAAATCCAGTTCTTCCTTGTTTTCCAACTCATCCAAAACAGCTTGAATCTCTCTGAAGAAAGAACGGCTACGCATATCCACTACCAAGGCCAACTTATGGTCGTCTTCCTTTGTTTCCACCAACTGCAAAAACTTAGGCAAGAGAGCTGGCGGCATATTGTCAATAGTAAAATAACCCAAATCTTCGAAGGACTGAATAGCAACTGTTTTCCCTGCGCCACTCATCCCTGTCACAATCACCAAGTGAAGTTGTTTCTTTGTCATCTTTTTCTCCTTATATCAAAAGAAGTTTGGCAACACCAAACTTCAACTAGATTATCCAATCTCTGCGATGACTTCAATTTCGACTTTTACATCACGAGGAAGACGAGCTACCTCCACAGCTGAACGAGCTGGAAATTCCTCTTTAAAGGCCGTTTGGTAAACCTCGTTAAAAGGAACAAAGTCGTTCATATCGCTCAAGAAGCAAGTTGTTTTGACCACATGGTCAAAATCTGTTCCTGCTTCAGCCAAAATAGCACCAATGTTTTTCAAGACTTGTTCTGTCTGTTCTTGAATCGTTTCTCCAACGATTTCCCCAGTTTCAGGAGAGAGAGGAACTTGACCACTAGCAAACAAAAGATTGCCAACGATTTTTCCTTGAACATATGGTCCGATAGCCTTTGGGGCCTTATCTGTATGAATTGTTTTTGCCATTTTATTTTCCTCACAATTTTTCTAAGATTGCATCCCAAGCTTGGTCCATCCCTGCCTTGCTGACAGAAGAAAAGAGGATGAAGTCATCACTTGGGTCAAAGTTTAATTTCTTTTTGATTGCTGATTCATGCTTGTTCCATTTACCACGAGGAATCTTGTCCGCCTTGGTCGCAACGATGATGACCGGAATCTCATAATACTTGAGAAATTCGTACATCTGCACATCATCTGCTGACGGGTCATGACGGAGGTCAACTAGACTGACAACCGCACGGAGATTTTCCCGAGTCGTTAGATACTCTTCAATCATGCGCCCCCACTTTTCACGTTCCTTTTTGGAAACGCGGGCATAGCCATAGCCAGGCACATCCACAAAGCGCATCTTGTCGTCAATGTTAAAGAAGTTGAGCAACTGAGTTTTCCCAGGTTTCCCTGACGTACGAGCCAGATTCTTACGGTTCAGCATGGTGTTTATAAAGCTGGATTTGCCAACATTTGAACGCCCCGCAAGAGCGATCTCTGGCAGTTCATCTTGCGGATAGTGGGACTTGTTAGCTGCACTGAGCAAGATTTCAGCATTATGTGTATTGATTTCCATAGTCACCTCTAGGCTGTTTCTAGGATTGGTTTATCCGTTCCATCGACAGCTTCTTTTGTGATACGAACCAATTTCACATTTTCCTGACTCGGTACTTCAAACATGACATCTAGCATGGTTTCTTCAATGATGGAGCGAAGACCACGCGCCCCTGTCTTGCGTTCGATAGCCTTATTGGCAATTTCCTGAAGGGCTTCATCGTCAAATTCCAACTCGACGTCATCATAAGACAGTAAGGTTTGGTATTGTTTTACCAAGGCATTTCTTGGCTCTTTCAAGATGCGAACCAAGTCATCAACCGTCAATTGCTCAAGAGCAGCAAAGACTGGCAAGCGTCCAATCAACTCAGGAATAATCCCGAATTTTTGAATATCTTCTGCGATGATTTCTTGCATGTAAGAGCTGTTTTCATCAATCGCTTTATTATTTTGACCAAATCCGATGACTTTTTCACCCAGACGTTGTTTAACAATTTCTTCGATGCCATCAAAAGCACCACCCACGATGAAGAGGATATTTTTAGTATCCACTTGAATCATTTCTTGTTGCGGATGTTTGCGTCCACCTTGAGGCGGCACGCTAGCAACAGTTCCCTCGATAATCTTAAGAAGGGCTTGTTGCACCCCTTCACCAGAAACATCACGTGTGATAGACACATTCTCACTCTTCTTGGCAATCTTGTCAATTTCATCCACGTAGATAATCCCACGCTCTGCACGCTCGATATTAAAGTCAGCAGCCTGCAGGAGTTTGAGGAGGATATTTTCCACATCCTCACCCACATAACCAGCCTCAGTAAGAGCTGTCGCATCCGCAATCGCAAAAGGTACATTCAAGCTTTTAGCCAAGGTCTGAGCAAGGAAAGTTTTCCCAGAACCAGTTGGGCCAATCATCAAGATGTTTGACTTCTGCAAATCTACATCTTCCGACTCTTCACGCGTATCGTGGAAATTGATACGTTTGTAGTGGTTGTAAACTGCAACTGCCAAGGCACGCTTGGCACGATCTTGACCAATTACATAATGGTTCAAGATATGGAGGAGTTCGATTGGTTTTGGAACTTCTGACAAGTCTGCCAAGACTTCCTCAGCCAACTCCTCCCGAATGATTTCCTGGGCCAACTCCACACATTCATTACAGATAAAGGCGTTGTTGCCTGCGATTATTTTTTGTACTTCTTCTTGGCTTTTGCCACAAAATGAGCAATAAACCATCATATCATTATTCCTATTTGTAGGCATGATTTCCTTCCGTTCTATTCTATACTGTCATTCTATCTAAAATAAGGTCATGTAAAAAGCATGAATACTATTGACCAAATTAGTAAAGGCATTTAACCAGAGCAGGACAGAAAGTCCATAACGCTTTTTACGAAAAGCCTGTGCTCCTGCAAGCAAGCAGACCAAACACAGCATGGCTGTGAAAAAACCAAATAAACTACGTTCCATTAGACTTCCTTTCTCTTGCGGTATTGGATAGTAAAATCATAAGGATTTTTCTCATCTTTGGTATAGGATTTGCTTGAAACTGTCTCAAAAATAGACAAGTCAAACTCTTCAGGGAAATAGGTATCTCCCTCCACCCGAGCATGAATTTGAGTCACAATCACTTCGTCAAGGTAGGGCTCAAAAGCCTGAAAAATTTGCTTCCCACCGAGAATATAGAGATTCTTGTCTTGACCCTGATACCAGTCTAGAACAGACTGGACGTCCTGAAAAGTTGCAACCCCATCTATCTTTTCTTCCGGGTTACGTGTCAAAATCAAGGTCTCCCGTTTTGGAAGCAAGCGACGCCCCATCCCATCAAAGGTCACGCGCCCCATCAAGATAGCATGATTCAGAGTTGTTTCTTTGAAGTGTTGCAATTCTGCTGGCAAATACCAAGGCAGACGATTGTCCTTACCAATCACACCCTCTTCATCCTGGGCCCAAATAGCTACGATTTTCTTAGTCATGCTTCCATCCTTTTCACTGATAGTACTATTTTATCAAAAAACTCAAAAAAAGACTGGTTTGGAATAGCTTACAGAATAGAAAAAATCTGTAAGAAATTTCCTACAGATTTATATATGTTGACATTGGTTCTTACAAACCAGGTGCTTGTCCAAGTTCTGCTGCAAGCATCCAGATTGTTTTGTCCGTTTCAGTTTTAGCATCTGCAAAGATACCGTTTGTCACATCGTCACCTTCTTCATCAGTAACATCCAAACCTTTTTGGAAGAGTTCTGACAAATAACGGTAGATAGCAAGAACACGTTCCAAGCTTTCTTCAACATTACGGTATTCACCAGCTTCTTCTTCGATTTCACTGTTTTGAAGGAATTCTGTCAATGTAGAAAATGGGCTACCACCAAGTGTAATCAAACGTTCGCTGATTTCATCCAAGTGACCATCAAGAGCATCCATGTACTCATCCATTTTTGGATGCCATACAAGGAAACCACGACCACGCATGTACCAGTGTACTTGATGCAAAGCAACGTGGGCTACGTATAAATCAGCAACAGCTTGGTTCAAGACTTCCTTTGTTTTTGCCAATGCTACTGGTGCTGCTTTTGTTAATGTTGTTACGTCTTTTACTGCTTCTTTTTTTAATTCTACCATTGTTTTTACCTCATTCATTATTTTTTGTAATCACTTCTTAATGATTACTACCTTAGTATACTACTAAGGAAAGACAATTGCAAGCCAAATGACCCACATGAGAAAAGTTGCAATAGACTGATAATTTAAGAATTCTTTAGAATAAAACACAGTCCCCTTACACATCTCTTAACTGCGACAAAATAAAGAAAAAGAGGATGCAATTTTCTTGCACACTCCTTTTTCAAACTTATATCTTAATACCAAACGCTGACATCCACACGTCCTTGAATTCCTTTCATGTATTCAGAAGAGGTATATTGCCAACCTTTTTCTCCTGAATAATGAGGGTTTTCCCATTCTAAAGCATTGGTATAGGCCGCTACCCAGTTTACATGTTTTAAAATATCTGGGTGTTTTAAACGCGTCTGTAATAAACTACGATAGCTATAGACATACACATTTTGATAACCCGCCTGCTTCATCGTCTCCATGTACTTGTTGATGATCTTAACCCAAGTACCTGTATCACTCGGAGCACGCTTACTTTTATTCACATACTCCCAGTTCTCAACATCATAGTAGATAGGGTAAGACAAGTTCATATTGTATTTCTTCAGAAGTTCAATGGTCTGTTCAGCGTCATTCTCAGCATCGGTCTCATTTTCAGCATAGGTATAGAGATAGACACCATAAGGAATTCCCAGACGGTTTAACTCCTTAATGTTATGCGCTAATTCCTTGTCTTCTTTACCGCTATAACCTAGACGAACAATGACACCATCTACTTCATTTTCATCAATAACCTTTTTCCAATCATTGATACGACCATTGTGTTCACTAATATCAATAACTTTCTTAGCATGTTCGGTTCCTACTTGTTCTTCTCTATTATTAAAGAAATAGCGTTTACCATCTTTGTGAACCCAGCCGACATTCAAATCTTTCTTTTCTTTAAGCTCACCAGAAGCCGCAAAGATATAGCGAGCACCATCCATAATCACTTCGTCAGTCGCCATGGCACCACTTCCAGTCAAATAGTAGTTGCCTTGCCACTCATTCCGAGCCATATAGCCCCACTTCTTGAAATAGTACCATTTGCCGCCCACTTTTTGCCACTCTTGGTTGGCATAAGTTCCATCGGATTTTAGATAAAAATAAGCAGAATAAGCCGGATCATAAAGCCATTCATTTTGCATCATGGCACCTTGACCATTCAAGAAATAACTTTCTTGCCATTGGCTTTTAGCCATGTAACCCCACTCCTTGAAGTAGTACCACTTATTTCCAATCAATTGCCATTCTTGATGAGCATAAGCCCCATCTGACTTGAGATAAAACCAACTATTGTAATTATTGTCATAGATCCACTCGTTTTGGGCCATATAGCCACCTGATTTCAGGTAGTAATTTCCATGCCATTCATTCTGCGCGTAACGACCATCTGAATTAATATAAAACCAAGCCTTATAGTAGTTGTCAAAAATCCATTCACTTTGAGCTTTAGAACCATCAGCCTTTACATAATAATCTCCATCCCAGTGGGCAGAGACACTGTTTCTCTGTTCATTGCTACTAGTTGATGAAGTTCCTGTTGATAAACTAGATTTTTCTGAAACTGTGCTTCCACTTGTTTCATCTGCCGCAATTCCTGAAACTCTTGCGCCAAGTAAGCAAAGACTTGCTAGCCCTATACATACAAATTTTGTTTTCAATCTTTCCTCTCCTATAAAAAATGGAACAGGCACCTGAATGCTGTTCCACCTAGCTTTTGCTACTTACTGATTATTTTACAAAGTCAAGCAAAGCCAAGAAGCTTTCAGCTTCAAGTGACGCACCACCTACAAGGGCACCGTCAACGTCTGGGCAAGCCATGTATGAAGCAACGTTTTCAGGTTTAACAGAACCACCGTATTGAACACGAACTTTGTCCGCAACTTCTTGACCAAAGTCAGCAGCTACAACGTCACGAACAACTTTACACATTTTTTGTGCGTCGTCTTGTGAAGCTGATTTACCAGTACCGATAGCCCAGATTGGCTCATAAGCGATAACTGAGGCAGCAACTTGTTCAGCAGTCAATCCAGCCAATGCAGCAGATACTTGAGCACCTACGAATTCAGCAGCTTTACCAGCTTCGTAAGTTTCAAGTGACTCACCACAACAGATGATTGGAAGCATACCGTTTGCAAAGATTGCTTTTGCTTTTTTGTTGATATCTTCGTCAGTTTCATGGAAGTAGTCACGGCGTTCTGAGTGACCGATAACAACGTAGTCAGTACCGATTTCTTTCAAAACTTGTGGGCTTGTTTCACCAGTGAAGGCACCTGCATTTTCAAAGTAGCAGTTTTGAGCAGCAACTTTAAGGTTTGAACCTTTAGCAGCAGCAAGAACAGTTGTCAAATCAAGAGCTGGAGCAGCGATACCTGCTTCAACAAGATCTGATGAAGGAAGTTTTGATGCAACTGCTTCAACAAATGCTTTAGCTTCTTCTGGATTTTTGTTCATTTTCCAGTTACCAGCGATAAATGGTTTACGTGACATTTCACATACCTCTTTTTTCAATTTATTTTCTATTTATTTTATCACAATTAGACACAGCTTGCAAATCTTACTCGGATTTCAAGCCTGCTTGCATGGATTAATCCTTCCAGAGATCCATAGCATTTCTGAAATCTGCAGATACCTGTGTCAACTGAGGATTGCTTGCTTCTCTTTCTGCCCGCTTAGCCTCGATTTGAGCCACACTTTTGATACCTTCATGGCGCCAGTTTCTCAAAATCGCCTGAATGTACTTCCAGTTTGCTTTTCCATTTAAAACAGCTTCACGAAGAGCCTCCTTAATCAAGTCAGCACTGGTCCCATCTTCCTTTAGTGTCTTGGTCAAATCCTCAATCTCAAAAGGTGTCAACAAGCGTCCCAACTCCTGCTGGAAGGTTTCCACCAAATCCTTAAGCTGATTCTGAGGTGTCAACTGGTCTGAACTCGAAGCACTAGCTCCAAGCAAGTCATCCAAACGTTCCAAAGCCAAACTAGCATCAAAAAGCAATTCGATTTCGCCATTTAATTCGATAGTACGGTACTGAAGCAGTCCCCTCTCCGTCAGATTGGAAATGGACTGGTTGACATCTGAAATTTCCTTGCCAATCCTTTCAGCAATCTGGCTTGGTGACATTTCTTCTAAGCCTGTCGTATTTTGCAAATAGAAAAATTGCCAGACCAGAAAATCGTCGCTAGAAGGAAAGAGTTCCTTAAAATGCAAGAGCAGGGTACTCGGTAAAACCAAGTTCCCTGATTTAAAAGCGTCTAAATATGTCATAATTCCTCTTATAAATACCCAAATGCGGATGCATCATCTTTTATTTTTCTCCAGTCAAAAGGCGTCTCCTGATAGACCGCATAGTTCACCCAGTTACTGAAAAAGAGGGCTGCCGATGAAGACCAACAAAGACAAGGGGTCTGATTAACATCATCATCCTTAAAATAATTTTCTGGAATATGAGGAGCTAAACCTGCATCACAATCTCTGAAATACTCTTTTGCCAAGGTATCACGGTCATATTCCAAATGCCCAAAACTATAAATTTCTCGCAAATCACGACTGGCTAAAATCGAAACCCCAACCTGAGGACCTTCTGACAAAATCTCGAGATTGGTCTTATTCAGAATCTCTTCCTTAGAAATCTCCGTGTGCCGAGAATGAGGAGCTACGTAACTATCGTCAAAACCTCTAAAGAGAAGGTGACCCTCTTTTAGGGTGTCCTGAGGATATATACCCGATAACTTACTGTCCATCTGGTATTTTTCCACTCCATAGCGCAAGTAAAGACCAGCCTGAGCACCCCAACAGATATGAAGGGTCGAATAAACATGGGTCTTGGACCACTCAAGCACCTGGCTAAATTCCTCCCAATAGTCCACTTCCTCAAATGGTAAATGCTCAACTGGAGCCCCCGTAATAATCATCCCATCAAAATACTCATCCTTGACTTCAGGAAAAGTTTTATAGAAGGTCTCCATGTGCTCGGAACGAGTTGTCTTAGAACGGTGGCTTTCCATATAGAGAAAATCAATATCCAGTTGCAGGGGTGTATTGGCCAAATGGCGCAACAACTGGGTCTCTGTGACCATTTTCTGTGGCATGAGATTTAAAATTAAAATCTTCAAAGGGCGGATATCTTGGTGGGCAGCACGTTGATCATCCATGACAAAGATATTCTCTGTCCGCAAAATCTCAACAGCTGGTAATTTTTTATCAATTCGAATCGGCATAACCCTCTCCTAACTGTATTCTTTCAGGAATCATTGCATATGTTTGAAGCCAAATCTCAAACACCTAGTCCTTTTATTATACTGCAAGAAGATATAGTTTTCAATTATAGTTTTTCTCTAACTAGCTATAGTCTATTTTTATATCCTAATGTAGAGAAAACAGCCCTAGGGACTGTTTTTCATTAATAATGCATCAAAACTTTGTAATCGTAGTCACCGATTTTTTCACGACCGTTCAATTCATCCAATTCAACAAGGAAGGCACAACCCGCTACAACACCACCAAGTTTTTCAATCATTTCGATAGTTGCCTTAACAGTTCCACCTGTTGCCAAGAGGTCATCTACGATCAGAACACGTTGACCTGGCTTGATGGCATCAGCATGCATAGTCAAGGTATCAACACCGTACTCTTTTTCATAGTCAGCAGAAATGACTTCGCGTGGTAATTTTCCTGGCTTACGAACAGGGGCAAAGCCAATTCCCAACTCAAAGGCAACTGGACAACCCACGATAAATCCACGAGCCTCAGGACCTACAATCATGTCGATCTTCTTGTCAGTAGCATACTGAACAATTTCACGAACAGCGTAGCTATAAGCATTTCCATCAGCCATCAAAGGACTGATATCACGGAAGGTAATCCCTTCCTTTGGATAATTTTCAATTGTTGCAATGTAATCTTTTAAATTCATATTTTTCTTTCTTTCAAAGTTTTTACTCTCTATTATAGCATATTTTTTAAGAAAGAAAAAAGGAAAAGTTAACTTCAATAATTATCTAACGATTTGACGATTTATGACTAGCCATAGCAATAAAGCCCAAGTTCTTTTTATTCTTATCAAACATTTTATACATCGTTAAAAACTGCTTTCTATTCTCCTTTTTACAAGCATTTACACAAATTTTCAAAGTTCCTAGCCAACCTTCGTCATAAATCATACCTGATAATTTCATTAATGTCATTTCACCAGTCAATACTTTCACATCACAATAACCTGATTCTATCATCACCTGTTCCCAACCATCTTGAGTTAAAGGACCTACATTTACATGAATTGCTTGTGATAATTCCTGTCTGACAGACTCTTTAGCTTCCTTAAGAAGCACATCATGTGTCAGGAGAAGACCTTCAGGTTTTAAAACCCTTAGATATTCCATTACACATTTTTTCTTAGCTTGATCGGCTTGCATAGTCAGCATAGCTTCATTTATAACAATATCAAAACTAGCATCTTCATAAGGAAGTTTCATTGCATTGGCTCTTTCAAAACTGATTAAATGAGCAACACCTGCCGTTTCAGCAGATTTTTTTGCCACTTCTAAAGCTTGACCATCCATATCAACAGCAGTTATCTTACAACCAAAACGCTGTGCCAACTCAATTGCTGTAGTTCCTCTATTACACGCAACCTCTAGTATTCTCTTTTCTTTTGAAAATCTTCCTTCTGCAATTAACCAATCTGTGGCACGTTTTCCACCTGGACGTAAGCGTTTTTTCCCCAATTTTGCTAAAAACTTATGACCTGCTTCTGACATTTGAACACCTCTGCTTTTTTTCTTCATTATAACATAAAATGATATTATCTGATAATTCTGATCTATTATTTGATGAACTAGAATCAAAAGCATACAAGCCACCATGACTATAAAATAAATTTATTAATCACCTCTCTAGTTCGAATTCAATTGCTCACATAGTGTACCACATATAGGTTCACTAGTAGATAGTCCCCAAAGAGGAGTTGCACCTCAGATGAACGACATGCTCATCGTACCCAAAAAAACGAGCACTTTCGTACTCGCCCTTGTTTATAATCTACTGATTAAAGTGAGTTTACGTCAACTTTGATACCAACACCTTGAGTAGTTGTGATAGTCAAGTTTGTTACGTAAGTTCCTTTAGCTGTAGCTGGTTTTGCTTTTTGGATTGTTTCGTTGAAAGCTTTGAAGTTTTCAACCAATTTTTCAGCTTCAAATGATACTTTACCGATGATTGCTTGAACGTTACCTGCACGGTCAGCACGGTAAGTGATTTTACCACCTTTAGACTCTTCAACTGCTTTAGCAACATCCATAGTTACAGTACCAGTTTTAGGGTTTGGCATCAAGTTACGTGGTCCAAGGACACGTCCAAGACGTCCAACAAGAGCCATCATATCAGGTGTAGCGATAACTACGTCGAAGTCCAACCAACCGTCGTTGATTTTAGCAACAAGGTCATCTTCACCAACAAAGTCTGCACCAGCAGCTTTTGCTTCTTCAGCTTTTGCACCACGTGCGAAAACAAGAACGCGTGAAGTTTTACCAGTACCGTTTGGCAATACCATTGCTCCACGGATTTGTTGGTCAGCTTTTTTAACGTCGATGTTCAAGTTGTAAGCAACTTCTACAGTTGCGTCAAATTTTGCAAAGTTAGTTTCTTTTGCAAGTGCTACAGCTTCTTCTACGCTGTATGCTTTTGTGCTGTCGATTTTCTCAAGAGCAGCACGAAGTTGTTTGCTTTTTTTAGCCATTTTCTATTCTCCTTGTAAGTGGTTCAATCGATTTTCATCTCCCACGTCACTTCTCGAAATGATGAAGTCTTGCGGGTTATATTGGGGGTGTTATTGATTAGTCAACAACAGTGAATCCCATAGAACGAGCAGTACCTTCGATCATACGCATTGCAGACTCTACGTTTGCTGCGTTCAAATCTGGCATCTTAGTTTCTGCAATTTCTTGTACTTGTGCACGAGTAACTGTAGCAACTTTAGTTTTGTTAGGTGTACCTGATCCTTTTTCAACACCTGCAGCTTTTTTCAAAAGAACAGCAGCTGGTGGTGTTTTAGTGATGAAAGTAAATGATTTATCTTCGTAAACTGAGATAACAACTGGAATAATCATACCAGCTTGGTCAGCTGTACGAGCGTTGAACTCTTTTGTGAATCCCATGATGTTGATACCAGCTTGACCAAGAGCAGGTCCAACCGGTGGAGCTGGTGTAGCTTTACCAGCAGGGATTTGCAATTTTACAAGTTTTTCGACTTTTTTAGCCATTTTTAAATCCTCCTTTGTGGTTTTGGCGGTAATTAGAGATTTTTACCTCCCACAAGTATGCTTTTCACATACCCATCTATTATACACTATTTATCTGGAATTGCAAGAGAAAAGTTTATTTTTTAATCGACGTAATCTCCGCCTTCAAAGCCATAGTATTCTTCCAAACTGAGACCACTCTCAGCAATTTCTTTAGCTTCTTTTCCGACATAACGAAGGTGCCATTCCTCAGCCATATAGCCTGTTTCCTTTTCCTTACCTTTGAGATAACGGACAACAAAGCCATAATCAGCAGCATGGTCTAAGAGCCATTGGGCTGCTTTTTCTTCTGTTACCAAATCACCATCAGTCCCAATCACATCAAAGGCCAAGCCTGTTTGGTGTTCGCTATAGCCAGGACGGGCAGAGTAACGGTCAGCTGCTGCTTTCCCATCTTGATTAACATAATCTTGGTAGAGCTTGGTCTGAGTTTCATAACTTCTAAAGCCACTGTAATGGTCACTGATTGGGAAACCTGCCTCTTGCATCGCTTTGATGAGTTTGACCAACTCAGCCTTGGCTGTTGGATTTTCCCCTGGGTTATAGTCTTTAGACAATGGATAGTGTTTATTTGCTACGATGATTTCATCGTATTTCCCTTGAATGCTGTAATAGTCTCCTTTATTGACCACTTCTTCTTTTTTCTGGGCAGCTCCTTGAGACTTACTGCCGACTGTCCCATCAGCTTTGGCTGTCTGTTCTGTCTTAGTTTCTCCATCTTCATTTTTTGCTTTTTCTTGTGAACAAGCTGCTAGACTCAAGGCTAGCAAGGCTGTCAAGATAAGGTATCTTTTTTTCATTTCTACTCCTTTATTTCTAATAGTTTATCTACTTCTGACGATAAACATTCGACTAATCTTTTAATCTCTTCCGGTTTTACTTGGCAAGTTTCTGCTGTCATTTCTTCAAAGGGAACCCACCAAACTGGCCCACGACCTTTAAGACCGTGGCCATTCATATCACCTGTCCGTCGTGGAAACAGATGCCAATGAAGATGGGCATCGCCATTTCCTAGCAGTTCGATATTCATTTTCTCAGCAGCAAATGCCTTGGCAACTGCCTCTTGGACTAGACTCATTTCTTCGAGAAAACGGAGTCTTGTTTCCTTTTTCAAATGGTGCAATTCGGTAACGTGTTCCTTAGCTAGAAAAAGACTATATCCTGCAAAATACTGGTGGTCTCCAATCACAAGATAGCCTGTTTCCAACTCTTTGACAAAGTAGGGATTTTCTCCAGCTTTGATAAGGTCAATTCTCTGGCAAATCAAACACATATTAGTCTACCAATGCACTCTTAAGATAGGCATCAACCATACGCTCCGTTGCAACCACCGAGTCAATATGAGTACGCTCATAAGAATGACTAGACTCGATACCAGCACCGAGAAGGGCATGTTTGACTTCTGCACCTGCAGACATAGCTGCTGAAGCGTCCGAACCATAAAATGGATAGATATCCAGCTTAAATGGAATATCTTGCTCTTTAGACAAGGTCACCAAATGTTGACGGAAGTCATAGTGATAAGGACCTGAAGCATCCTTGACACAGATGGACACTGTGTACTCATCTGTTTGCTGATCATCCCCCATAGCTCCCATATCCACAGCCAGATATTCGACTACTTGAGCAGGGATATTAGAGTTAGCTCCATGCCCCACTTCTTCAAATACTGAAAAAGCAAAATGGGTTGTTACTGGCAATTCAATCTTCGCTTCCTTATAAATACGAAGCAGGTTAAGCAAAATCGCTGCGCTGACCTTGTCATCCAAGTGACGAGACTTGATAAAACCTGTCTCTGTCACGACAGTTCGTGGGTCAAAACTGATAAAATCACCGACCTCAATCCCAAGAGCACGAGTTTCTTTTTCACTAGTTACTTTGGCGTCCAAACGCACTTCCATATTGTCTTGCGTGCGTTCTGCAGTTCCTGCATCCTTATAAACATGGCAAGAAGTTTGGTGGATAAGGATGGTTCCTGATACTTTTTCACCTGTACTAGCCACATAAACGGTACAGTTTTCTCCTTCAATCATGTTCCAAGGGAAACCACCGATACGATCCAATTTGAGACGGCCGTCTGGTTTGACAGCACGGACAATAGCACCAAGCGTATCTACATGGGCAGTCACATAGCGTTGTTGCTCATCATTTTGACCTTTAATGGTCACATTGACACCGCCTTTGGCTGTGCGAACCGGTTGGTAACCAAAACCTTCTAGAGTCTTGACTAAATAGTCCGAAATCTCCCGAGTGAAGCCCGTTGGCGACGCAATGGCTGTCAGTTCTTTGATATATTCTACTGTTTGATTCATTTCTTCACCTCTTTTGCTACCTATTATAACACATTTATCATCGGATAAAAAAAGAAAATCACTTCTGTAGACTTGGCTACAAAAGTGATTTTAGTGATTATTCCATTTCAAAAACATCGCTTTCTTGCTTGTTTGGTAGAACCAATGAGAGCAAGATCCCGACAATGGCTGGTACCAACCATGGGAGTGATGCCTTAGCAAAAGGAAGAGCCTTGACAAGGTTTGCAAGAAACTCAACCTTAAACGAGCTTCCTAGTACGCTTGCAATAGCAA
Source organism: Streptococcus mitis (assembly GCA_963515455.1). Lineage (GTDB taxonomy): Bacteria > Bacillota > Bacilli > Lactobacillales > Streptococcaceae > Streptococcus > Streptococcus mitis_DN. Next base: position 41,891 of record CAUPXP010000005.1, read on the forward strand.
TAGCTGTAACAACAGCAATTGTCAACTGCATACCTGGTTTTGAAAGAGCCACGAATTTGTTGACAATGACAATCATAACGATGGCAATGGTGATTGGGTACAAGATAACCAGTACTGGAATTGAGTACTTGATAATCGCATCAAGGCCCAAATTAGCAATGGCAAATCCAATCAAGGTAAAGGCTGTCGCATAAACCTTGTAGCTGATTTGTGGGAAGCGTTCATTAAAGAACTCAGCTGTAGACACAATCAAACCAACCGTTGTTGTGAAGCAGGTTACAGTAACCATAGCTGCAAGGAAGAGTTGAGCTGTTGAACCAAAGATTTCTTGTGTGGCTTGTGACAAGATGTAAACACCTGGTGTTCCACCCTTCATCGCTTCAGCTGGTACTGGGAAATGATTCCCAAGGAAGCCTAAACCGATGTAAAGAGCGCTGAAGGCAAGGGCAACAACGATACCAACCACCCAAATAGTTGAAATGTATTCTTTCTTACTTGAAAATCCAAGTTGTTTCAAGGTTTGAACTGCGATTACGCTAAAGGCAACTGAGGCAAGGGCATCCAAAGTATTATAACCTTCTAGGAAACCTGTACCAAAGGCAGAAGCTTGATAAGCAGCTGAAGCAGCTTGAGGACTTGTTCCACCGTATTTGAAAGCTCCCAGAACAACCAAGATAACAATCAAAATCGCAAAGACTGGTGTTAAAATACGACCAATACGGTCTAAGATTTTTGATGGATTAAGCGAAATCAAATAGGCTGCCGCAAAATACAGAACCGTAAAGACAATCAAACCAAGACCTTTATTTGCATCCGACAAAAGGGGGCTAATCCCTACTTCGTAAGCTGTTGTAGCAGTACGTGGGATAGCAAAGAATGGACCGATTGACAAATAAAGAACTGAGAGGTAAAGAGTCGCAAACCAAGGCGCTATCTTTGTTGAAATCTCGTAGATATATCCTTTAGGATTTAGCGTTCCAATAATCAGAGTCAAGACGGCGATACCGACGCCTGAAAAGACAAAACCTGCGATGGCAGGAAGAAAATGTTCTCCAGACAGAGCACCTAGAGAAGGCGGAAAAATCAAGTTCCCCGCACCAAAAAATATTCCAAACAGGAGTAAACCTGTTAAGGCACCTTTTTTAGCCATGAAAATCTCCTTCATATTTATAAAATACTGACTTAGTATATCATGAATAAGAGTATGAAAAAAGTATCACGAAGTAAATATTGAATGTTTTCAAGATTCTCAAAAATGAGAATTATCTAAAAATAAGATTCTCCTACCCAGTCCACACCAAGCAGGAGAAAATTCTTACGTTTAGAGTTCTTCAAAGGCAGTCATACCACCTTGTACATTGATAACATCATAACCTTGTTCAGCTAGAAATTGACAAGCACGCGCCGATCTCATTCCAGATTTGCAAATAACATAATGTAACTGGTCCTTGTCCAACTGATCATAGATATCGTCTAATTGACTCAGAGGAAGATTCTGAGCGCCTTCTAAGTGAAGAGCTTCAAACTCATCCACTTCTCTCACGTCCACTAGAGAAAGTTGGTCATTTTGGTAAAGCCGGTAAAATGCGTCAAAGGCTATTTCTTTCATTCTTTTTCTCCTAATACTCTTCGAAAATCTCTTCAAACCACGTCAGCGTCGCCTTACCGTACTCAAGTACAGCCTGCGGCTAGCTTCCTAGTTTGCTCTTTGATTTTCATTGACTATAAAATAGTTTTAATTCTTTTTTTCAAATCCGGCACCACTTCTGACTCAAACCAAGGATTTTTGACCATCCAGATTTGATTTCGCGGTGAGGGGTGAACTAGTGGAAAATAGGTTGGCAAGTAGTTCTGGTAGTGTTTTACCCGTTCTGTCACCTTACCACTGATTTTCTCCTTTAAATAGTAGGCCTGGGCATATTGCCCAATCAAGAGGGTCAACTGGATATCGGGTAATTCTTGCAAGAGCTGAGGATGCCATTTTTCTGCAAATCCAGTTCTCGGTGGCAGATCACCTGACTTGCCATGCCCTGGAAAGTAGAAATCCATAGGCAAAACAGCAAAATATCCTGAATTGTAAAAGGTATCTTCATCCACACCTAGCCAGTCTCTCAGGCGGTCACCACTCTTATCTTTCCAGTAAAGGCCTGCTTCTTGGGTTTTAAGACCAGGCGCTTGACCGATGATATTGATGCGAGCAGTCTTTGGCGCTGCAAAGAGAGGCTCAATGCCACGCTCTGTATAGCTGGCATTTTGTGGATCTGACATAATAGCCTGCTTGATTCTTTCAATTTGAGACATCTACTTTTCCTCCAAAAAGAAGTCTAAGCATACAATCTCAGACTTCTATCGTTTTATTTGATCAATTCGTAAATAGCTTCGGCATAGATTGCTGCTGCTCGGAAGAGATCGTCCAAGGCGATAAATTCATTGGCTTGGTGCATGGTGTCAATTGAGTCTGGGAACATGGCTCCATAGGCAACACCTCGTTCTAGCAAACGACCAAAGGTTCCACCACCGATAACTTGCTCGTGACCTTTAAGTCCAGTTTGTTTTTCATAGACATTCAACAAGGTTTGCACAAGTGGATCTTCCATTGGCACATAGTGAGGCGTATGACCGTGCTCAGAAAGGCTAACAGAAGCAACTGGCAAGTTTTCAAGGATTAACTTGATTTGCTCTGGACTTGTTCCTTTTGGATAGCGGATGTTGAGGGCAATGGTATTATCAGCGCTTGTTTCGTCAAAGCGGAAGACACCGGCATTCATAGAAAGGGCACCCATCTTTTCATCCACATGAGCAATCTTGAGATTTTCACCCTCATGGTCATTCAAGAGAATTTTACCAGCGATGTCAAGGTAGTCTTTGGCTGGACCAGCAAAGTCAAACTGGCTGAGGAAGAGGGCAAGATAAGTCGCACCATTAACACCTGAAGCAGGCATAGCACCATGGGCTGATTTACCAATGATGGTCACCTTGTATTGGCCAGCTTCTTCTTGGAGTTCTCCTCTAAGTTTGTGTTCTGCAACAAAGGCATCTAGTTTAGCTTGCAAGTCAGCCAAATCTCCTGAAACAACAGCTGTTGCTGATTCTGGTACCATGTTTTCACGCAAACCACCTGTGAAGCTATGAAGACGAGCAGCACCTGCATTTTCTCCTACAAAATGTAGGTATTCCGTGATATTTCCTTTTTCACCATTGATGATAGGGAACTCAGCGTCTGGAGAGAAACCAAAGTCTGGCTTCGCAAGTCCTACGTGCTCGAAGTAGTAGTCCATATCTGCCCAGCCTGATTCTTCGTCTGTTCCAACGATGAAGCGGACTTTCTTAGAAGTTGGAAGGCCCAATTCTTTGATGATTTTCAAACCATAGTAACAAGCTGTTGTAGGACCCTTGTCATCTGAAGCCCCACGCGCATAGAGGCGACCATCTTTGATAGTTGGTGTGTACGGATCTGTGTCCCAACCGCTACCAGCTGGCACCACGTCCATGTGGGCAAAGATTCCAAGAACTTCTTCTCCATCACCAAACTCAAAATGTCCTGCGTAGTTGTCAACATTTTTAGTTGGGTAGCCATCGCGGTCTGCGATTTCAAGGAATTTTTCCAAAGCTTGTACTGGACCAGGTCCAAATGGATGCTGGGCATCAACCTTGCTATCATCACGTTCAGAGTTAATTTCCAAAAGGCTAAACAAGTCAGCCAAGAGGTCTTCTTTGCGTTTTTCTACTTCTGCTGTAAAATCAATTGCTGTCATTTTTTTCTTCTTTCTATCTTTTCTCGATGATTTCATCTACTGGCAAGCGGTAGCTTGGTTCTAATTTTTCGTCTGTATATCCCACTGTAATCAAGAGTTCAGGGCGGAAGCGGTCTTCGATATCCAAAACTTCGTTGACTTTTGATTTGTCAAATCCAAGGATCAAATTTGATCCAATTCCTTGGTCTGTAAGAGCGAGAATCAAGTTCATGGCAACTAAACCTGCATTGAGTGCTAGGTAGTCGCTGACTTGTTGTTCATTGTAACGTGCAAATTCAGCAGGCAAATTTTTCATGAAGTATTGTAGTTGTTCTTCTGAGAAATTGTTAGCACCACCAACTCGGGCAATTTTACGGGCACGTTTGGCAAGGTCCGTATCTGTAAAGAGGGCAATGGTTACATGTGCTGATGATACCTGTTCAAAGTTTGAACCGTAAGCCAATTTTGCTAGTTCGGCATTTTTCTCACGCACCACTACAAATTTCCAAGGCTGGCTGTTGTGGGCACTTGGTGCCAAGGTTGCAATTTCGATAGCCGTACGTACATCTTTTGGATCAACTGGCTTATCAGTGAAATGCTTAGTCGCATGACGTTTTTTATTTAATTCAAGAAATTTCATAACCGATTTCCTTTTCTAATTCTACTGCTTCCATTCTACCATATTTTGAAAGAGCTTGCAGAGATTTTTCATAGAAATAAACTGGAACAAGGATAAGCAACCAAATGAAGAAAAGCATTTAAATCAGGAATCCCCTCATCCAGTTCCAATTAATTTTCAGTTACTTAAAGAAACTAGTCTATCTTATATTCTGACTTTATAATCTCCAAGAAATCTTTCACATCCTCTACATAGCCATGCTTTTCTATTAAGCTTGCTAATAGTTCCAGATTGTGCCCCTGATAGTTATCTTCTCTTCGTAGCTCTTCATACATTTCGATAAAGGGAAGTCCCTTGGACTTGGCCAGTTCTAACTCCGCTTCATAGTCATAAGCGACTTTACGAAATAGGATATTTACCAATTCCCCATCTTCAACTTCTATCACGGCATACTGGGCACGGTGATTTTTTAACGCCTCCCAATTAAAATAGGGCATGCCAATCGACCCTGGATTGATGATTTGTTGCCCTTGACTACCATAACGAAGCAACTGCTTGTGGACATGACCATAGACTGCTACGTCGGTTTCCTCATCTAGGAGTTGGTCAAATTTTTCTGTATCATTCCCAACCAACAAGTCACCTCCATAATTTTTGTCAGGTAAATTATGAGAGAGAGAAAAACGCAGTCCCTCAACTTCTTTCTTTTCCAGCAAAGGCAAGCTTCGTAGCCAGACAATCGTTGCAGGATCCATTCGCTCCATCAAAAACTGGGTCAATCGCATGAGCTGGACTTCCTGTGGGTCTTCTAAGCCATATTGCCCATCTAAAGCCTCAAGGACACAATCATCCCAATTACCTCGAACACTGGCTGTGATAGGAAGGTCCTTTAGCAGGGCGACCAAGTCATTTGCACCTGGACCAGGAAGAAAAATATCTCCCAGAAGCCAGTATTCACTGACTCCTTGATTTTTAGCATCTGCAATCACTGCTTCTAAGGCTGTCGCATTGCCATGAATATCTGATAAAATTGCGATTTTATGGTTCATGATGGTCTCCTTCTGTTTGATAATCTACTCTTTCTTCCGCCACTTGAGGCAAGGCTTCTGACTCCTGCGGGTTCAACTTTCTTTGCACAGTTTCTGCGACAAGTCTCGGTACTCCAACTTCGACAATCTCATCCACACTGGCTTCCTTGATTTTGGTCAAAGACTTGAAATGCTTCATGAGATTTTGCTTACGTTTAGGCCCCAGACCGTCAATGCCATCCAGTTGTGATGAAAAAGAATTTTTGGAGCGCAGTTGGCGGTGGAAAGTAATGGCAAAGCGGTGCACCTCATCTTGGATACGCTGGAGGAGGAAAAATTCTTGAGAATTGCGAGACAACTCCACCACCTCAAGCGGATCTCCAAAGAGCAATTCATGGGTTTGATGCTTGTCATTCTTTTGCAGACCTGCAATGGGGATATCCAAGCCTAGCTCCTCTTGGATGACTTGCTTGGCGATATTGACTTGACCTTGTCCCCCATCAATCACAATCAAATCTGGCGGAGTCAAACCGTCACGCTGTACTCGACCATAGCGCCTGCGAATGACTTCTCTCATACTCGCATAGTCGTCTGGCCCGACTACGGTTTTTATCTTGTACTTACGGTAATCCTTCTTACTAGGTTTTCCGTTGACAAAGACAACCATGGCTGAAACAGGACTGGTCCCCATGATATTAGAGTTATCGAAGGATTCGATGCGGACTGGGGTCGGTATTTGGAGCAAACGACCTAGATTTTCAATAGCCCCTTGGGTCTTTTCGACTGATTTTTCTAGCAGGTTAAACTTCTGCTCTAGACTGACTCGAGCATTCTTTATAGCCAAATTGACCAGTTGCTTTTTCTCTCCACGCTGAGGCTTAAGAATCTTGGTGTCTACCAAAGCCTTGACAGCTTCTTCGTCAATATCCTGCGGAATCAATACCTCATTGGGTACTAGGTGAGATTTTTCTTGATAGAATTGTCCTACATAGGTTAGAAAGTCCTCATCCGGATCATTATAATAAGGGAAAAGATTGACATCGCGCTCAATAAGCTTGCCCTGACGAACAAAGAAAACCTGCACACACATCCAGCCCTTATCCACATAGTAGCCAAAAACGTCACGATTTTGAAGATCCTTGGCCATGACCCGCTGCTTGGTTCGAAGCGTTCCAATCGCCTGAATCAGATCACGGTATTCCGCAGCACGTTCAAATTCCATAGTCTGGGCTGCAGTTTCCATCTTGCCCTTGAGGTCATCGATGATTTTATCATCCTGCCCTTTTAGGAAATCAGAAACCTCCTGAGCCATGGACTTGAAATAGGCCTCATCTTTTTTACAGATGGTGTGGGCCATACATTGACCGATATGGTAGTAAAAACAGACCTTAGACGGTGGATTGGTACACTTTCTAAAAGGGAAAATTCGATCCAGCAACCGCTTGATTTCATTGGCCGCCCCCACATCTGGATAAGGGCCAAAGTAGAGACCTCCGTCCTTTTTGACCTGTCTGGTAATAATCAAACGAGGATAGCGTTCATTGGTGATTTTGATGAAAGGGTAAGACTTATCATCCTTGAGCATGATATTGTACTTGGGCTTATTTTCCTTGATCAGGTTGATTTCTAGGAGAAGTGCCTCAATATTGGACTCCGTAACGATAAATTCAAAATCCACAATTTCAGACACCAAGGCCTCTGTTTTAGTATCATGACTCCCACGGAAATAGGACCGCACGCGGTTACGCAGATTTTTTGCCTTTCCTACATAGATAATGGTGCCGTTTTTATCCTTGTGAATGTAGCAACCAGGGCTGGTCGGCAGGAGCTCTAGTTTTGATTTAATCAAGTTGTTCATAATTCCATTATAGCAAAAAAGTAGGGAAAGATAGTCCCCTACTCACTAGTCTCATATAATTTTCGAAGTCTTTCAACATCCTCTTCCTGGATACCATAAAAAGAACCTGCAGGTTGCATCACAGACTTCTCATCTGTATGGTCCAAGCCAATCGCATGCCCCAACTCATGTTCTGCCGTATGGACAAGGCGCTCATAGGAATAGCCATAGTTTGGATTGGACAAATAATAATGATTCAGGCGCACCGTTACAGACAAGAATTGTCCTGTTAAGAGGTTGGTTTGACTTTCCGCTTCTCCTGCCACAGGAGTGCCTCCATCATTCATCTCAGTAGCCATAATATCTGCCTTGCCGGCCTCAGTCACAAGTTCAAAGTTAAAAGCACCAGTTTGATTCCAATTCTGGATTGCTTCTAAATAAGCTTCTTGAAAGCGTGAATCCATCTGGGGATCCAAGTAAATACGAGCAGAAGCCTGTGGCCATCTTCCTTCAGAGTGTTGATGGCTATCTGTCTGGTTCAACTTAGGAAGTTGCCCTGTTCTTTCCCATTGGTTTATACTTTGTTGACCAATCTTTACTGACCGCTCTGCTTGCTTCAGCGCTCCTTGAAAATCCCCGTTCAGATACCAGAGAAATCCAAAAGCAAGAGTGCATAAAAGCAAAACAATCCAAACCAGGCGCCAAAACAAACGCCAAACAAAAGAAAAGAAAGCCCCTATCAAACGAAAAAGCCAGCGCATTTCTCTCCACCTTTCTAGCAAATAAAGTCTATTTTACTAAAACAAGCTGAAAGAAAGCTAAATACTGGCTTTTTCACCTTAACGTCCTACTATTTTTTTGAATAACTGAATAGTTTTGTATTTTAAAGGCGATGGATGATAACGGAAAGTACCTGCTTTGCGTACAATATAGCCATTAAAATTTTGTTTAAAACGCAAAACACCATCACTACCATCAAAAATCCCTTGAATCCCTAGGAAGTTGTATTGATGGATATTTCGTTGCATTGTCTGCTTCATCGCATGATATTGAAGTAAAAATGGAGCTGAGAACTTCTGGTACTCTGCGTACGACCCCCCAAACAAGTACGTTGCCTCTGTATTTGTGTAGATTATTAAAGCACAAGCTAGAGCAACATTGCCAGACTCACTATCCAAACTAGTTAGAAAATCTTTTTTCTTTTGCAAGGCTTGGTATTGCTGGTGAAATTGTTTCGACTTCTTGTCAAGACTAGCCATCTTCACATTTAAAGCATCTATAGACTGTTGCGGATTGACTTCAGCAATTAGGAAATCCGCCTTATCTCCAAACATATCATACAATTTAATGTAATAATCTAAATTCTTATCCTCAAAACCTTGTCTTTTACCTGTTTCTTCGATAATTTTTTTGAATGTTAGAATTTCTTCCCGTTCTGCATTGCGAATAAGAATATTAAAATCAAAGGCCGACTGAATGTTGCGAATACTATTTTTATTAAAGGATTTTAATAAGGAAACAGCATCATAATCTTGCAAATCTTTGATGTAATGCCAGCTGACTTCTCCATTAGGATACCCTGTCGTCAATCCATCAAACTGATAACCTAAATCAGTCAAATCTTGAATAATACTTTTTTTCTCAGCATCTATCGGATTACCTTGGCTATCAAAAGTTTGATAAGTTTCATAAGGTTTTACAAGCAACTCTAATACACCATTTTGCTTGGCATATTCTTTTAACTCCGCATAAAAAACTGGAAGAGCATCTTGTTGGGTATAAATCGGCCCCGAATTGAGCTCCACATGCAGACCACCCAGCATGGGCAAGCTATAAACCAGAGCTGCAACTTGAATTTCTCCTTCTTGTTTCAAAGCTAGATAAACAATTCGAGCTCCTCTTTTTTCTAACAAGTCCCCCATCTGGACCGATTGCATAAAGGAACGAGAAGAAACCTGATCAGAATAAGCCTGAAACTCTTCTTTCGTGAGTGTAATTAGTGCCATATACTTACTTTCTATGTTTTTTTCTTAATGTTTTACGGAAATCAAGAGCAAGTCTTAACAGAGGATAGAGAGGATGGGTAGGCATTGTAAATTCTCCCAAGTATTCTTCAATCGTTGGATTAAATTTTTCCTTAAAATGATAAAGTCCACCATTGAGAGAGTTTTCAACACCACCTAAATTTTGCCACAACATACCTCGCTCAAAGGCATAGCGAGCCGTTTCATACCAAGTTAAAATTGGTGCATTGTAACGTTTAAAATCATCATCCATACCAGCATATAGATTGACAGAGGTAATACCAAATTCCAAACTCAAAGTAGCCGCTAAGGGAACTCTTGCTTGACCTGCATCCATATATTCCTGCAGGAAAGTCAATTCCTCTAACAAACGTTCTTTTTCCTTCTTCTGCGCTTCTACTTTTGAAGTTCGAGTCGACTCAGTAAAGGTCTCTTCCAAGGATCTGTTTTTCGCTAACTGTTCTTCTAATTCTTGCGAACGTTTAGAGACATCCAAGGTTGCCAAGGTGATATAAGCCTCGTCCTTAAAATTATCTAACAATTTTTTATAATAGACTTCATTCCTCAAATGAATATCTTTTCGTTTCTCGGTTTTTTTCATCAACTCCGAAAACGAATCTAATAGTTCCAGTCCACCATATTGAACCTCAAGCCCTTTGTTTCGAGCTGTTCGGATAGCTTGCCTCGTTGATTTAGAAAGTTTATCTTCTTCAAAATTTTCCTTATATATTTTCGCCTGAATACGAGGTTGAATAGTATCATCCATCTCGGCTGTCTGCCCAGACCATTTCACTCCTAGTTGCCCTAAAGTCTCAACAAGAGCAAGATTTTCAGGATATTCTCTTTTATCTTGATTGACCAAATGTTGAGATAAACAAATACTTGGATCAAAAGTCACAAAAATAGCTCTCTTACTGCGAGCATAAGACTTAATAGATTGAATGACAAAACTCAAGAGTTCTGTATCCCCATAATCCAATATAGGTCCTCTTGGGATGTAAAACATTTTATACCCCAAAGGCAGAGACTTTATGAGAATACTAGCCACAGCCAGTAATTTTTCCCCTTCATAAACCCCAAGTCTCTCATGATTCCAATCAGATTTCACTTTTTCCCAAGCACTACTTTGTAATACATTGGCTAATTCATGCTCTTTGACAAACTGATCATATTCTAATGTGGGAATGCCAATTTGATAACGGTACATTTCCTACTCTCTCCTCCAGTATTTTATTACTATTCTACTACTTTCGTTTGAAAAGTCTAGTGAAAACATATTTTATTTTAGTCCTACTACCCTACGCTAAAGTTCAAACTAAGTTAGTCTCTCTTCTAATTTGAAATCGATTGGCAGAGTTGCTAGAAAGCCTTCCAATTGTTTTTCCCAATAATACCACTCGTGAGTTCCAGCGCTATGGCTATAGATCACATCAAATCCCAGCTTTTTGAGATTTTTCACTGCTAGATTATTGGCTTCGTACAAGAAATCCTGCTCGCCACACCAAGCCCAAAGCTTGGTCTTTTTATCCGATTTTTTAGCCAGACTTTCAAGCGAATAGGGACTAGTTGTCCAATCTTTAATCTCTCCAAAAACACCTCTCCAGTAAGCTGGTGTCCCCAGATTTTGGCTTTCAGGAGAAAACTCTTGAAAGCTAAGAGCACCTGAAAAGCTAGCTGCACGAGAGAAACGATTGGTCGCAAGAGCCAGTTTGAAACAGCCGTAACCTCCCATAGAGAGGCCAGCGATAAAGGTCTTTTCACGCTTGCTAGTCATATTAGGGAAGAAGCGTTTCAGAACATCTGGCAATTCCTCTGCTAGAGCTGTGTAGTAGTCAAAACCATACTGAGTATCGGTGTACCAACCATTGCTGGTATTGGGCATAACAACGATGAGATTAGTTCCTCGAAGCAAGCGTTCTACATTGGTCCGCTTAAGCCAACTATTATGATTGCCAGACATCCCGTGCAAGAGGTACAAGACAGGGATATCTTTACACTCTGGTTCTTCCACTCGATTGGCATCAGGGTAGAGGACATTCACCCCCCACTCCATATCCAAGACTTGTGAGTAATACTCGATTTTCATTACTGCCATGATTTTCTCCTTCTATTTTCCGATAAGAAAAAGCCAAAACTCGGCTTTCTCTCTGTTTATTTCAAAGATTATTTCGCTTCCATCACCACTGGTAAAATAGCTGGACGACGTTTGGTTTGGTCAAAGAGGTACTTGGTCAGATTATCACGAACCTTCCCTTTGAGATCTGCCCAATCAAAGTCATCTCCTTGAAGATAGTCTTCTACCGTTTGGTTAATCAATTCTGAACTTTCACGGAGAATATCGCGACTCTTCTTGAGATAAACAAATCCACGCGTGTGAACACGAGCCTTGGCCACAATTTTCTTCTCACGACGATTAACGGTGATTGCTACGATGAAAATACCATCCTCTGAAAGGACCTTACGATCACGAAGGACCACATTTCCAACATCACCAATGGCATTCCCGTCAATCAAGACATCCCCTGCTGAAACCGCGCCAGCTGGGACAAAGTCTCCATTCTCATAGGCCATGCTGGTTCCCTTTTTAGGGATGAAAATGCGTTCTGGCAACATTCCAACTGCCATAGCAGCCTTAGCATGGGCATCTAACTCACGGTATTCCCCTTGAATCGGGAAGAGATACTTGGGTTGCAAGAGATTGATCATCAACTGCAAATCACGCGCATTTCCATGACCTGACACACGCAAGCTTTGAGTGATCAATTTGACAACTCCACCAGCTTGATAAATCATATTTTCCACACGCGCCATGACCGCTTCCTTAGCGATAGACGGAGTGGTTACGATATAGACTAGGTCACCGTCCTTGATTTCCACATAACGGTGGCGACCAATCGACATCTTACGAAGACCATTGATAGGCTCACCCATACGGCCTGTCTCAAGGATAATCAACTCATGGTCTTCAAAGCGAGACATATCTTTTGGCTTAATCAAAAGACTCTCGTTAGCTAGAGACAATTTCTTAAGGCGAATAGCAGTACGGACGATATTTTCAATATCAAATCCTGTCAAGACCACACGACGACCTGTTGCATCCGCGGCGTCAAACACCTGCTGGATACGAGAGAGGTTGCTGGCTACTGCTGCGACGATAATACGTCCATCCCAATCAGAAATGGTTTGAGTTATCTCGTCCCCAACTTCACTTTCGCTAGCCACTTGGATATTGCTATCTGCATTAGCTGAATCACTGAGCAGAGCTAGAACTCCGTCACGACCGATTTCTGCCAAACGAGCGAAGTCTGTCGCATAAGATTCACTAGCTGTCTGGTCAAATTTGAAGTCACCTGTATAAACGATACTACCTTCAGCCGTCTTCAAGACAACACCCAGACTTTCTGGGATAGAGTGGGTCGTACGGAAGAAGGACACCACAGTCCCTCCAAAATCTATCTCCGTATCCTCATCAATGACATGGAAATCATTAAATTTCTTAACCGTATCATTTCCTTTGACAAAGAGTTTTGCCAACTCAATGGTCAACTCAGACCCAAATACAGGTACCTTGGCTTCAGCCAAGAGATAAGGCAGAGCACCAATGGCATCCGCATGACCGTGGGTCAAGAAGACCCCAGCGATACGATCGCTATTTTCAAAAAGGTAGTCCATATTGGGAATGACCACATCCACCCCTAGTTGTTCATTTTCAGGATATTTCAGACCTGCATCCAAAACGAAAATAGACCCATCGATTTCAGCGATATACATATTTTTCCCGTTTTCACGTACACCACCAAGTGTTGTTAAACTGATATTACTCATTTTTCCTCCGAAAGCTTTGTTTATCTTGATTATAGGGTTGCTTGCCCTCTTATTCTAAAAGCACTATTACTTTTAGCCGAATCTTTTCCTACCATTATACCATTTTTTTGATGATTTTCAAAATGAAGATTTGTTTTCAAAAAAGAGCTGGTTATCCAACTCTTTCCTATCTGCTATTCTTTTTTCATTAAAAAGTCATAAATTTCTTGCACGGTACCCAACGCCATCATTTCTTGGTCTTTGACGGTTTGTTTGAGATTTTGGTAAATCCGACTTTCTCCGATCTCCCGCTTTGGCGCTTCCTTATTAACTGTCATAACGCCATCTTTAATCATCACAAAGCCTAGTTCTTCAAATACTTGAATCATCTTAACCAGCAAGATTTGTTGGATATTGAGATAAGCAGCCAAATCCTTGAGCTTGTAGCGAATATCAAACTCTGGAAACTGGTAGATAGTCTTGTACAATTTGGCAAACTGCTCTCTAGTCCCATACCCTGTCAGATAGTAGGCCTTGTCAATATCATTTTTGAAATAGACAGCAGAGAAATTCTGTTCCTGAAAAATGGTCTTCAGCTGAGTAATATCCTCAGGAATGGTTTTTACGACAACAGCTTCACTAGTCGCTAAATCTGGCACTTCTCCAGCAAAATCCAAGACTGGAACTCCCTCTGGCAAGGTGGCATTCTTCCCACGAATATTAAAGAGTTGAACACCCTCCACACGCGCATCCACCATCATCAACTGAAGGGCAGTTTGGCCATTCCATTGGTTGACAGACAATTTAACTGCTAACTCTAGATTCTTGGTTTGAGCAAACTCCGTTGCCCATCTACCTTGGCCAAAGGCTACCACTTCAAAACTCGCCTCCCCCTTGGAAATTTTCAGCTTGAGATGAGCATTTCCTGCCCCCATAGTACGGGCACTTTCAACCTGAAAATCCTTGATATAAAAGACAGGTTTCTGATTGTCCATTCCAAAGGGAGCTAAACGTTCAAAACTTTTGACCGTTTCCAAGCTAAGTGTCTCCAAATCCAGCTCTTCATCGAGATTTAACTTATTCTTGCCACCAGCATCTGCGCCCTTTTCACGGACATAGTCTTCCAAAACTTGAGATAAATCTGAAAGTTTCTCAACCTCCAGCGTCATACCTGCTGCACCTGCATGGCCTCCAAATGCGATAAAGAGGTCTCGACGGGGATCTAGGGCTTCAAAAATATCGACCGCTTCCACACTACGAGCACTACCCTTAGCACGACCGTCCTCTATATTAAGAACGATGACTGTCTGCCCTAGCTCTTCCAACAAACGACCAGCTACGATTCCTAGAACCCCAGGATTCCAACCTTCCTTGGCTAAGACCTGGACCTTCTTCTCAGGATCCACCATGATCTTAGCTTCTTCATAGATTGACTGAACAATTTCCTTGCGCTCTTCATTTTTCTGATGAATCATGAGGGCAATCTCATGCGCCTCCTCATCATCAAATCCAGTAAGCAAATCAATTGCTGGATTGGGATCGTCCAAACGCCCCAAGGCATTCAAACGAGGGGCAATCTGGAAACCAACTGTCTCTTCTGTCACTTCATTGGCAGCAATCCCAGCCATGTCTAGCATTTCTTGTAGACCAATACGCTGAGTATGTCCCAACATTTCCAGACCATACTGAACCAAGATACGGTTCTCATCTGTCAAACTAACCATATCAGCAATGGTACCAATAGCGACCAAATCAAGCAATTCCACTTGTACTTCTTCTAAAAGGGCACAAGCCAGCTTGAAAGCAACTCCACAACCAGCCAAATATTTGAAAGGATAGTTCGCATCCGGATGTTCAGGATGGACAATAGCATAGGCATCTGGTAAGGTTTCAGGCATGGAATGGTGGTCAGTCACAATGACATCCACTCCCATCGACTGGGCCAATTCAATAGCCTCATGACCAGCAACCCCATTATCCACCGTCACAATCAAGGAAATCCCTTCTTGCTCGATAAAATATTTGTAAACACTGGCATTAGGTCCATAACCGTCGGTAAAACGATTAGGCAGATAAACCCGGCACTCGGCACCAAGCTGTTCCAAACTTTCCTTCACAATCGAAGCTGAAGTCATTCCATCCGCATCGTAATCTCCATAAATGAGGATATTTTCCCCTTCTTCAATGGCCTGACGAATCCGTTCCACTGCCTTGTCCATATCATGGAGCAGATAAGGGTCGTGCAAGTCCTCCAAGGAAGGTTCTAAAAACTTCTTCAGACTTTCTTGATCCTGAATCCCTCTCTCAAACAATAACCGAGCCACCTCAGGACCCAGTCCAGCCTTCTTGGCTATCTTTGTAAAATCTGCATCTTCAACCTGCGGGGCAAACTGCCATTCATAAGTAGGTGTTATCAAAAAGACATCCACTCTTTCTAAGAATTCTATCGCTTCATTATAACACGATTTAGGCTTTTTCTCTATCCAGATTGCTTTTTTATAACATTTTAGTGAATTTTTTCAGATATGATTTGACAAGGCCATTCTTTTGGTGTAGAATCGTGTTATAAAATCTAACACAAAGGAGATTCCTTATGGCTTTAGTAGAATTTGAACACGTCGAAAAATATTACGGAGACTACCACGCACTCCGCGACATCAATCTCCGTTTTGAAAAAGGACAAGTCGTTGTCCTTCTAGGTCCATCTGGTTCTGGAAAATCCACTCTTATCCGTACCATCAATGGTTTGGAGGCTGTCGACAAGGGAAGTCTTCTAGTCAATGGCCACCAAGTTGCTGGTGCCAGCCAGAAAGATTTGGTGCCTCTTCGCAAGGAAGTAGGCATGGTTTTCCAACATTTTAACCTCTACCCTCACAAAACAGTGTTAGAAAACGTAACACTCGCACCCATAAAAGTTCTAGGAATTGATAAAAAAGAAGCTGAAAAAACAGCCCAAAAATATCTGGAATTTGTAAATATGTGGGACAAGAAAGATTCTTATCCAGCTATGCTTTCTGGTGGACAAAAACAACGGATTGCCATCGCACGCGGACTCGCCATGCATCCGGAACTTCTCCTCTTTGATGAACCAACATCTGCTCTTGACCCTGAAACCATCGGCGATGTTCTAGCAGTTATGCAAAAATTGGCCCACGATGGTATGAATATGATTGTCGTGACCCATGAAATGGGCTTCGCCCGTGAAGTTGCTGACCGCATCATCTTTATGGCTGACGGAGAAGTTTTGGTAGATACGACCGATGTCGATGACTTTTTCGACAATCCAAGCGAACCTCGTGCCAAACAATTCCTCAGTAAAATCATCAACCACGAAAGTGACAAAGTCAAATAAGGAGGCGCCTATGAAAAAGAAATTCTTTTTATCAGCATTATTGATTAGCCTTTTCGGCCTTGCTGCTGCAAAACCAGTTCAGGCTGATACCAGTGTCGCAGACATTCAAAAGAGAGGCGAGCTGGTTGTCGGTGTCAAACAAGACGTTCCCAATTTTGGCTACAAGGATCCCAAGACAGGGACCTATTCTGGTATCGAAACTGACCTGGCCAAGATGGTAGCTGATGAGCTCAAGGTCAAGGTTCGCTATGTACCTGTTACAGCGCAAACTCGTGGACCCCTTCTAGACAATGAACAAGTCGATATGGATATCGCGACCTTTACCATCACAGACGAACGCAAAAAACTCTACAACTTTACCAGTCCCTACTACACAGACGCATCTGGATTTTTGGTCAATAAATCTGCCAAAATCAAAAAGATTGAGGACCTAAACGGCAAAACCATCGGAGTTGCCCAAGGTTCCATCACCCAACGCCTGATTACTGAACTGGGTAAAAAGAAAGGTCTGAAGTTTAAATTCGTCGAACTTGGTTCCTACCCAGAATTGATTACTTCCCTGCACGCTCATCGTATCGATGCCTTTTCCGTTGACCGCTCGATTCTGTCTGGCTACATCAGCAAGCGCACAGTACTACTAGATGATAGTTTCAAACCATCTGACTACGGTATCGTTACCAAGAAATCAAATACAGAGCTAAACAATTATCTTGATAACTTGGTTACTAAATGGAGCAAAGATGGTAGTTTGCAGAAACTTTATGACCGTTACAAGCTCAAACCATCTAGCCATACCGCAGATTAAGGAGGACACATCATGACAGATTTATCATCTTGGACTGCCTATTTTCAGGATTTTGGACAATTTTTCAATGGTTTCCTCTTCACCCTTGCCCTAGCAATCGGATCCTTTATCCTAGCCATGGTTTTAGGCATCTTCTTTGGAGCTATGTCAACCAGCAAACGTCCAATTTTGCGCATTTTGGCTCGCATCTTTGTTGAATTTTACCAAAACACTCCCCTCTTGGTGCAGTTTGTTATCGTCTTTTATGGTCTACCCCTTATCAGTGACCACACCATCATGATTTCGATTTATTGGACGGCTGTTCTCTGCGTGGGACTCTATCACGGCGCCTATATCGCTGAGGTGATTCGCTCAGGTATTCAGTCTATTCCTAGCGGTCAGATGGAGGCCGCCTTGTCGCAAGGTTTTACCTATATCAGCGCCATGCGCTTGATTATCTTGCCTCAGGCCTTCCGTATTATTCTCCCTCCTTTGACCAACCAAATCGTCAACCTCATCAAGAATACCTCCACAGTCGCTATCATTTCTGGTGTAGACTTGATGTTTGTGACCAAGTCTTGGTCAGCACTTAACGGAAACTATATCCCAGCCTTTCTAGGTGCTGCCCTTCTCTACTTTTCTCTCTGCTTCCCTGTTGCCCAGTTTGGTCGCAAGATGGAGCAAGCCAACAAAAAAGCCTATTCACTTTAGGAGGTTACTATGGAATCCATTTTAGAAGTTTTAACCCCAGATAACCTAGTCTTTATCTTTAAAGGATTTGGCTTGACCCTCTATATTTCTCTGATTGCCATCGTCCTCGCTACCCTTATCGGAACGGTGCTAGCCGTCATGAGAAATGGGAAAAATCCTGTCTTGCGCATCATCTCCAGCATTTACATCGAGTTTGTACGTAACGTTCCCAACCTCCTCTGGATTTTCACCATCTTTTTGGTTTTCAAGATGAAATCCACACCAGCAGGAATCACTGCCTTTACCCTCTTTACCTCAGCAGCTTTAGCTGAGATTATCCGAGGTGGTCTCAATGCCGTAGACAAGGGGCAGTACGAAGCAGGAATGTCACAAGGATTTACTTCTGCACAAATCCTCTACCACATCATTCTCCCACAAGCTATTCGTAAAATGCTGCCAGCCATCATTTCTCAGTTTGTAACCGTGATTAAGGATACCAGTCTTCTCTACTCTGTTATTGCCCTACAAGAACTCTTTGGAGCCAGCCAAATTCTAATGGGCCGTTATTTTGAACCAGAGCAGGTCTTCAGTCTTTATATCCTGATTGCCCTCATCTACTTCAGCTTCAACCTAGCCATTTCGAGCCTGTCTCATATGCTAGCAAAACGTTGGCAACAAGCTGCAGAATAATACTCTTCGAAAATCTCTTCAAACCACGTCAGCTTCACCTTGCCGTACTCAAGTACAGCCTGCGGCTAGCTTCCTAGTTTGCTCTTTGATTTTCATTGAGTATAAACAGCCACTCTCCAGTTCAATTGGAGAGTTTTTTTGATGAGAGTAGATATTTATAGAACTCAATTTGACACCATACATTTTCTATGATAAAATGTAACAAATTTGTTTACAACAAATCAAAATCTTAATGAAATGGAATTTTTTTATGAAATCACTCAAAGGACTACTCTTTATCACAGCTAGTTTTATCTTGACCATTTTGACTTGGATGAACACTTCTCCCCAATTCATGATTCCAGGACTAGCTTTAACAAGCCTATCTCTGACCTTTATCCTCGCCACTCGTCTCCCACTACTAGAAAGCTGGTTTCACGGTTTGGAGAAGGTCTACACCGTCCACAAATTCACAGCCTTTCTCTCCATCATCCTACTAATCTTTCATAGCTTTAGTATGGGCGGTCTGTGGGGCTCTCGATTAGCTGCTCAGTTTGGCAACCTTGCCATCTATATCTTTGCCAGTATCATCCTTGTCGCCTATTTAGGCAAATACATCCAATACGAAGCTTGGCGATGGATTCACCGCCTGGTTTACCTAGCCTATATTTTCGGACTCTTTCATGTCTACATGATGATGGGCAATCGTCTCCTTACATTTAATCTTATAAGTTTTCTTGTTGGTAGCTATGCCCTTTTAGGCTTGCTAGCTGGTTTTTATATCATTTTTCTATATCAAAAGATTTCCTTCCCCTATCTAGGGAAAATTACCAATCTCAAACGCTTAAATCACGATACTAGAGAAATTCAAATCCATCTTAGCAGACCTTTCAACTATCAAGCAGGACAATTTGCCTTCCTAAAGATTTTCCAAGAAGGCTTTGAAAGTGCTCCGCATCCCTTTTCTATCTCAGGAGGTCATGGTCAAACTCTTTACTTTACTGTCAAAAATTCAGGCGACCATACCAAGAATATCTATGACAATCTTCAAGTCGGCAGCAAAGTAAGCGTAGATAGAGCTTACGGACACATGATCATAGAAGAAGGACGAGAAAATCAGGTTTGGATTGCTGGAGGTATTGGGATCACCCCCTTCATCTCTTACATCCGTGAACATCCTATTTTAGATAAACAGGTTCACTTCTACTATAGCTTCCGTGGAGAGGAAAATGCAGTTTACCTAGATTTGCTCCGTGACTATGCTCAGAAAAATCCTAATTTTGAACTCCATCTAATAGACAGTAGGAAAGACGGCTATCTTAATTTTGAACAAAAAGAAGTGCCCGAACATGCAACCGTCTATATGTGTGGTCCTCTTTCTATGATGAAGTCACTTGCCAAACAGATTAAGAAACAAAATCCAAAAACAGAGCTTATTTACGAAGGATTCAAGTTCAAATAACCACTCATACTCTCCTGGAAATTCCCAGGAGTTTTTTCGACGCAAACACTCAAAAAAAACACTGCCAGATTTCTAGCAGTGTTTTGAGTTTTATTTATCTTAGTAAACTGTTTTTTCAGTTTCTACATCGAAGAAGTGTGCTTTGTTCAAGTCAAATCCAAGTTCTACTGTTGCACCTGTTTGCAAGTAGTCACGAGCGTCAACTTTGGCAACAAATTCATCTTTACCAACTTGGCAGTAAAGGTGAGATTCTGAACCAAGCAATTCTGATACAGAGATAGTAGCTTTGACAACTGATTCTGGGAATGTTTCAAGGAAAGCAGGTTCTGCATTCACATCTTCTGGACGAATACCGAAGATCAATTCTTTACCTTCGTAGCCTTTTTCACGAAGAACTTTCAATGCTCCTTCTGGAACTTTCAAACGGAAACCGTCAGAAACAATTTCGCTACCAACCAATTTCACATTGATGAAGTTCATCGCTGGGCTTCCGATGAATCCTGCTACGAATTTATTAACTGGGTTTTTGTAAACTTCTTGAGGAGTACCGATTTGTTCTACACGTCCGATAGTACCTGTACCAGCAGGGTTTTTAGTTGCTGACATGATAACGATACGGTCTGCAAGTGTCATCGCTTCTGTTTGGTCGTGAGTTACGTAGATAGTTGTAGCTCCGATACGACGGTGGATTTTAGCGATTTCAGCACGCATTGATACACGAAGTTTGGCATCCAAGTTTGACAAAGGTTCATCCATCAAGAATACTTTTGCGTCACGGACGATGGCACGACCCATGGCAACACGTTGACGTTGACCACCTGAAAGGTCAGCTGGTTTACGTTCCAAGAATTCTTTCAATCCAAGGATTTCAGCTGCTTCTTGCACACGTTTGTCGATGTCTTCCTTGCTGTATTTACGCAATTTCAAACCGAAAGCCATGTTATCGTATACAGTCATGTGTGGGTAAAGAGCGTAGTTTTGGAATACCATGGCGATGTCACGGTCTTTTGGAGCTACGTCGTTGACAACCACGCCATCGATAGATGCAGTACCTTCTGTGATGTCTTCAAGACCGGCAATCATACGAAGAGTAGTTGATTTACCACATCCTGAAGGACCTACGAAAACGATAAATTCTTTGTCTTTGATGTCCAAGTTAAAGTCTTCAACTGAGTAGTGTTCGCTGTTTGGATATTTTTTGTAAATATTTTTAAGATTCAATTCTACCATGAGGTGAACTCCTTTTGTCTTTTGATAGTTTTATTATAGATGAAAACGCTTTACATTTCTATGGCAAGGTGACCAAAAAAATAAAAAAGTTCTGTGCAACTTGCACAAAACTTTAGAGAATATCTGGTAAAATCAACTGATAACACAGGGTCAGGTCAGTCAATTCCTTCAACTGTAGCCCTGTCAATTCTTCCCATTTATCAATCTTGTATTGGAGAGAATTGCGGTGCAGATAGAGTTGCTGGGCTGTTTTAGTGAGAACAGCACTATTTTCCCAAAGAGAGAGAATGATTTCCTGAATCTGATCTTGATCCAAAATCATCTGGTGTAGACATTCCTTGATTGCCTTCAAGTCCACGAGTCTTTCTCCCATACTCCAAAGATAGAGCTGAGAAAAAGCATGAACACCTTGGTGACCCTGACGCCACCAAATCTTAAATAAATCCCGCTCCGTTTTAATCAAGTCTGATAGGGCTTGATGGCCTGTCTGAGACCAAACCTGACCTAACATGATAGAGAGACGAAGTCCAAAGTCATACTCAACCGCTTCAATCGTATCACTTAAAATAGCTCGTACAGAAGTGTATTTATCTTGTTGAAGTACGAAAACATAATCCTGAGCTCCGACCTGAAGCACTGTCTGACAGTTAGGAAAAAGAGTCCGCATCATATCTAGCCAAGAAACTAGATTTTCCTGCTGAAAATAGGAAAGATGACAATAAACCAACTGAATCTTTTTAAAAGTTTGTGGTGCCTGTCCCTTACCCTCAACAAGATAAGAATACCAAGGATTGAGCGAACGAGCCTGCTCCTGCTGGGTCAAAAGGGCAACTAACTGCTTTTCACGCTCACTGAGCTCAGCTTCCTCCAGCAAAATCCACTGCTGAGAAGCTAAAGGGAGCGTGAGATAGCCTTCTTTCTCTACTGGTTGGTCTGAAATCTGAGCTTCAGGAAACCAGTCTTGTAGTTCTTTTGCCATCATGTCTTAGCCCTCCACTTTTTGGATGCACCATAAAATCAAGCACTCAAGACGTTCCAGATTTTCAGTCATATGGAGATAGCCCATCACGGCTTCAAAACCTGTGGACATACGGTAAGTCACCACATCAGCATTTTTGGCCTTGGTGTGGCTATTGGTATTGCGACCACGTTTGTAGATTTCTTCTTCTTTTTCCGTCAGGACTTGCTCCTCTAACATAAGGGAAATCAAGCGAGCCTGAGCCTTGGCTGAGACATACTTTGTCGCCTCTTGGTGGAGTTTATTGGGCTTGGTCATACCTTTGAGGATGAGGTGACGGCGAATATACATAGAATATACCGCATCCCCCTCAAAAGCTAACGCAATCCCGTTAATGAGATTGACATCAATCACGAGTCCACCTCACTCCATCCTTGGTGTCAAGGAGCTTAATCCCTTGAGCAGCCAATTGGTCACGGATCTGGTCCGCTGTAGCAAAGTCACGATTGGCACGCGCTTCTTGGCGTTTTTGGATCAAGTCTTCAATCTCTGCATCCAAAACTTCCTCAATAAAGACAATTCCAAAGACTTCCAACATATCCGCAAGAGCTTGCTTGACACTTGCATCATAGTTGCCAGAATTGATCCACTTGGCCATTTCAAAGACGACTGTGATGCCATTGGCAGAGTTGAAATCCTCATCCATTGCTGCTACAAACTTATCTTTAAAGGCCTGTAACTCTTGAGCATCTACAGTTCCAGTAAACGGTTTCTCGTAAGTATTTTTAAGATACTTGAGATTAGTCTCTGCATCACGCACTGCCTTTTCTGTAAAGTTGATAGGCTTGCGATAATGTTGAGTCGCAAAGAAGAAACGAAGAACTTGACCATCAAGAGTCTTAAGGGCATCGTGTACGGTGATAAAGTTCCCCAAAGACTTGGACATCTTGACATTGTCGATATTGACAAAGCCATTGTGCATCCAGTAGTTGGCAAAAGTTTTGCCTGTTTTGGCTTCTGACTGGGCAATTTCATTGGTATGATGAGGAAACTCGAGATCGGCTCCGCCACCGTGGATATCAATGGTATCGCCCAAAATCTCTGTCGACATGACTGAACACTCGATGTGCCAGCCCGGACGACCAGGTCCCCAAGGACTGTCCCAAGAAATCTCGCCTGGTTTAGCAGCTTTCCATAGAGCAAAGTCTACAGGATTTTCCTTACGAGCCATTTCTTCATCGGTACGACCTGAAGCACCTAGCTCCAAGTCTTCCAAGGTTTTATTAGCCAATTTGGCATAGTTGTGAGATTTTTCCACACGGAAATAGACATCTCCTTGACTCTCGTAGGCAAAGCCTTTTTCAATCAACTCTTCCACAAAACGGATGATGTCAGCCATAAACTCCACCACACGAGGATGGCGGGTCGCAGGTTTGACGCCCAAGGCTGTCACATCCTCACGAAAGGCAGCGATGTACTTGTCCGCAACCTCCTGAGGCGTAATGCCTTCTTCCTTGGCACGGTTGATAATCTTATCATCCACATCTGTAAAATTGGAAATATAGGCAACCTCATAACCACGATACTCAAAATAGCGACGAATGGTATCAAAAGCCACCGTTGAACGGGCATTCCCCACGTGGATATAGTTATACACGGTTGGCCCACAAACATACATCTTGACTTTGCCGTCCTCAATCGGGACAAATTCTCGCAAATCACGAGACATAGTGTCATAGATTTTAATCATAAATCATAATCAGGAAAGCTAAAATCCAAGAACAGTTAGTCTCATCACTGAGAGTTCAATTGAATTTCAGTCCGAATGTCTCTACACTTCGGAATCCCTTGCTCCTTTCTCATTCAGATAAACCACCTGAGTCTGTTTGACAAAGCCAATTTTTTCATACAAACGTTTGGCACCTACATTGCTATCTTCCACTGCAATCTGAAATTCCTTATCATTTTGCTCAATTAGTTGGTTGACAAGGGATTTTGCTAAGTAGCTTCCATAGCCTTTTCCACGTTCAGGTTCAGATATTGCTAAACCGTAGAAGTAATTCGTATCGCTCGATAAATCAACCGTGCAAGTTCCAATAACCTGACCGTCTTTTAATAAAATATACAAGCGGCTTTCTGTATCTTTCAGAGCCTCAGCAACATATCTATCCACAACTTCTCTAGATTCATGTTCCTCTGAGAATGCCTGAAATTTTAATTGACTAATTTGATCCTGATACGAACTATCTGCTAACAAAAATTCAAGATTGGAAAGCTTTTCTAACGGATAAGGTCTTCTATCCTTACCTAACCAGGTTTCTGTATCCTCGTCCTCGACCAATCCCCAGTTGATGACAAAATCAGGATGGCGGTCTAGAAAAACACGCTCTGTCTGAAAAGTGACTGAACAAATAGAGAAAGAAGCTGTTTCTCTCTCAAAACTAGTAAACAATGCACGCGCAATTCCCTGACGGCGATGACCTGGATGAACCAGTATCGTCACTTCTACATCTTGATCATCTGCATAGACAGTTAATAAACCAACAAGTTCGCCTTTTTCATAATAAAGGAAAAATGCGGGCATGTTTGGGTCAAAATTAAGCATGTTAGAGAGATAGGGATCACGATAGGTACCGTCATAGTTTTGGCAACAGTTAATTAGTTTTTTCGCCTCAGATAGCTCCTCTTGGCTTAACTTGTTTCTTGCTTGAATCATATAGGTATCCTCTACAAACCAGACGATCTGTGACTTACATCTTTAGCCTGCTCGAGTTTATTGACGTAGTACTCTCGTTTTTCTTCTACTTCGTGAATGGCCGGCTCATCCTTCTTGCCATGAACTCGGACAATCTTGGCCGGAATACCGACAACCGTCACATCACTAGGTACGTCTGCCACAACAACTGCTGCTGCACCGACCTTGGCATTTTCACCGATTTCCACAGGTCCAATGACTTGGGCATGAGCAGATATTAAAGCTCCTTTTCGCACGGTTGGATGGCGTTTGCCACAGTCTTTCCCTGTTCCCCCAAGAGTCACCCCATGATAGAGGAGAACTCCCGTCTCAACGATAGCTGTCTCTCCAATCACCAAGCCAGAACCATGGTCGATAAAGACACCTGAATCAATCTGAGCACCCGGATGAATCTCAATCTGAGTCCAAAAGCGCCAGAACTGACTGTGCATACGAGCCAGGAGTTTGAAGCCATGCTTCCAGAGAAAATGCGAGAGACGGTGGGCCGCCAAGGCCTTGACACCTGGATAAGTCAGCAAAACCTCCAAAGTGGTGCGGGCCGCTGGATCATTTTCTTTTACGATATCAATGGTTTCGCGCCACCATCCCATACATTTCTCCTTTTCTTATTCTGAATCTTTTGGTGTTTCTGTAAATTCTTTCTTAGGTTTGTGGTCCTTGTGATGACGTGGGCGGTGAGGACGCTCTGATTTTTCACCTTTTTCATCACGTTCAGGTTTTGGAGGACGAGGAAGAAGAGCTTTCATAGAAGCATCCACACGTCCTTTTTCATCAATCTTGATAACCTTAACATCAACTTCATCCCCGATTGCTACCAAGTCTTCGACATTATTGGTACGAGTCCAAGCCATCTCAGAGATATGAACAAGAGCATCTGTCTTATCAAAGAGGTTAACAAAGGCACCAAATTTCTCGATACGAACGACTTTAGCACGGTAAACTTCGTCCACCTTAGCTTCACGAACCAAACCAGCAATGATTTCTTTGGCACGGTTAATAGCATCTTGGTCACTAGAGTAGATAGACACATTTCCTTCTTCGTCGATATCGATCTTAACGCCTGTTTCAGCGATAATCTTGTCGATGGTTTCTCCACCCTTACCGATGACAATCTTGATCTTGTCCACATCGATCTTGATGGTATCAATTTTCGGAGCAGTTGGAGCCAATTCTGGACGAACTTCTGGAATGGTTGCTTCAATCACATCAAGAATTTCAAAACGGGCTTTCTTGGCTTGGGCAAGAGCCTCAGTCAAGATTTCTGCAGTGATCCCTTGAATCTTGATATCCATTTGAAGGGCTGTAATCCCGTCACGAGTACCTGCAACCTTAAAGTCCATATCTCCAAAGTGGTCTTCCAAACCTTGGATATCTGTCAAGACTGTGTAATTATTTCCATCTGAGATAAGTCCCATTGCAATACCAGCTACTGGCGCCTTGATTGGCACTCCACCAGCCATAAGGGCAAGAGTTCCCGCACAGATAGAAGCTTGAGATGAAGAACCATTTGATTCCAAGACTTCTGCTACCAAGCGGATAGCATATGGGAATTCTTCCAAACTTGGCAAGACTTGAGCAAGAGCACGCTCACCAAGAGCACCGTGACCGATTTCACGACGACCTGGCGCACCGTAGCGTCCAGTTTCCCCTACAGAATATTGTGGGAAGTTATAGTGGTGCATAAAGCGTTTCTTGTACTCTGGATCCAAACCATCAATGATTTGAGTTTCTCCCATTGGAGCCAAGGTCAAGACAGAAAGGGCCTGAGTTTGCCCACGAGTAAAGAGACCAGAGCCGTGCACACGAGGAAGGAAGTCAACAACCGCATCCAAAGGACGGATTTCATCGACCTTACGACCATCAGGACGAACCTTGTCTTCTGTAATCAAGCGGCGCACTTCAGCGTGTTCCATTTGTTCCAGGATTTCAGCCACATCACGCATGATACGGTCAAATTCTTCGTGGTCTGCATATTTTTCTTCGTAAACAGCAGTGACTTGGTCCTTAACTGCTTGAGTTGCAGCTTCACGAGCCAATTTTTCTTCTACTTGGACCGCTTTTTGGAGGTCGCTGTTGTAGACTGCGATAATTTCAGCCTGCAATTCAGCGTCCACATGAAGCAATTCTACTTCTGCTTTTTCTTTACCGACAGCAGCAACGATTTCTTCTTGGAAGGCAATCAATTCTTTAACTGCTTCGTGCCCTTTAAGGAGCGCTTCCAGCATGATTTCTTCTGACAATTCTTTAGCACCAGACTCTACCATGTTGATGGCGTGCTTGGTACCAGCTACTGTCAATTCAAGGAGAGATTGCTCTGCTTGTTCTTGACTAGGGTTGATGATGATTTCACCGTCGACATAGCCCACCTGTACCCCAGCAATTGGGCCGTCAAATGGAATATCTGAAATAGACAATGCCACTGATGAACCAAACATAGCTGCCATAGGTGCAGAGGCATTTTCATCATAAGAAAGAACGGTGTTAATCACTTGGACTTCGTTACGGAAACCTTCCGCAAACATAGGACGGATTGGACGGTCAATCAAACGCGCTGTCAAAGTTGCATCTGTTGAAGGACGTCCTTCACGTTTCATAAAGCCACCAGGAAACTTCCCAGCTGCATACATTTTTTCTTCGTAGTTGACTTGGAGAGGAAAGAAATCTCCAGTTGCCATCTTCTTAGACATAACGGCAGCAGTCAAGACAGTTGACTCACCGTAACGTACAACAACAGAGCCATTTGCTTGCTTAGCAACCTGACCAGTCTCTACAATTAACTCACGACCCGCAAAAGTCGTTTGAAACACTTGTTTTGTCATTTTAATCCCCTTTGGATTGATGAAATTATACGCCTTGCCTACAAAAATCAAGATACTAAGGGCGTGAAGAATCCCGTATGAAAATAGGAGATTGACGCAGTGTACCATGTACACCAGGAAATCTATCTTTTTCACTAGGGATTTAGCCCGTGTTCAATTACTCAAGATACTAAGCCGTCAAACAACTCAAAGGAAAATAGGAAACCGAACGACGGATCGACCGCTCCTAGGCAGATTTATCTTTTTCCACAGAGTTGTAGGCGTATTCAATGACTCAAGATACAAATCATTAGAAAGGTTTGATACTAAAGCATCTAAACCTTTCACGCTAATCGCTATCAGACAATTAGCTAAATGCTTTACTAACTCTCTCGTCAAATAACATCGATTTGACTCGTTCGTGTCGCTCTTTCCTACCGTTAGTCATCAGAAAGATTTGATGCTAAAGTATCTAAACCTTTCAGTTAGAATGCATTCTATTTTTTAATACCCTCATCTTTGTATCAAGTACGTACAGAGTCTATTTTATCATATTTTTCTTAAAAAGTGCGGTCTTTACCATTAAAAAGGAACCATTCCCCTCAGCTGAGAAGAATGGTTTGCTTTTTATTATCCTAGAGACTGGTGATTAAACAAGGCATGGGTTGCTTGGTGGATATATTTTGCTGTTTCAGCATTGTTCATAGTGTAGAGATGCACACCGGCCACATCCTGAGTTACCAAGTCCACGATTTGGTCCACTGCATAGGCAAGTCCTGCTGCTCTGAGCGACTCAGGGTCATGCTCATACTTGTCTAAGATGGCTTTAAATTTGCGTGGAAGGTGGATATTCTCACAAGTCTTCAAGAGGCGGAGAGCCTGATTTCGATTCAGAATTGGCATAATCCCTGCATGAATGGGAACATCAATCCCAGCCAAGATGCACTTGTCTTGGAAATCATAGAAGCGCTCATTGTCAAAGAAAAGCTGAGTTACAAGGCTCGAACAACCTGCATCCACTTTCTTCTTAAGATTTTGAATATCTGAAATCTGATTTGGTGAATCTGGGTGTCCTTCTGGATAACAAGCTCCAACAATATCAAAGTGAGGGGCTTGTTCCTTGATGAACTCAATCAAGTCAGTTGCGTAGCGGAAATCCTTTTGTGGCTCCACATCTGGAATAATATCCCCACGAAGAGCCAATATTTTCTGCACCCCAACCTTGTCCAAGTCTGCAATAGTTTCAGCAACCTTGTCCTTGGTCAAATAGATGGCTGGCAAGTGAGCAATAGTCGGAATCGCCAAATCATTTTGGATAAAGTCAGCCAAACGGACCGTCGTTTCCTTGATATTAAATTTATTATTGCTGGCAGTTACACTGATAAAGTGCGGCGCCAGCTCCTGCATATCTTGAAGAGCAGAAATAATGTTATCATTACCCACGGCTGGGTTGGGAGGGAACACTTCAAATGAGAGTGACGGTGTTTGGCGTGACATAGTCATTATCCTTTTCTAGTTGATTTTTTCGTTAGCTGGATTCCTAGAATCCAAGTGAAACAGGCAGATTGACCAAACAGTGCTTCTTAAGAAATCCTTATCTTACAATTTCTCACGCGCAGCTTTGGCTGCTTCAACAAGGCGGATCAAACTTTCTTTTGTTTCTGGAATACCACGTGTTTTCAAACCACAGTCAGGGTTGATCCAAACTTTCTTGCTTGGCACTTTAGCAAGGATGGCTTCGATTGTATTGTCGATTTCGCCTTCATTTGGCACACGAGGTGAGTGGATATCGTAAACCCCAGGTCCCACTTCTGTTTGGAAGTTTTTCGCTTTGAGTTCGTCCAAGATTTCAAGATTTGAACGGCTAGCTTCAAAGGAAATAACATCTGCATCCATGTTGTCGATAGCTGGGATGATATCTGTAAATTCTGAGTAACACATGTGAGTGTGGATTTGTGTGTCTGGCGCTACTGTTGAGTGTACCAAGCGGAAGGCAGGAATTGCCCAGTCAAGGTAGTCTTCGTACCAGTCGCTACGACGGAGCGGCAATTTCTCACGAAGAGCTGCCTCGTCGATTTGGATGATCTTCACGCCAGCAGCTTCAAGGTCAAGAACTTCATCCTTGATAGCAAGAGCGATTTGAAGAGTAGAATCCTTGATAGAGATGTCTTCACGTGGGAATGACCAGTTGAGGATGGTAACAGGTCCAGTCAACATACCTTTAACAGGTTTGTTTGTACGGCTTTGTGCATAGCTAGACCATTTAACAGTGATAGGGTTGAGACGAGTGACATCACCCCAGATGATTGGTGGTTTCACCCCACGCATACCGTATGATTGTACCCAACCATTTTTAGAGAAGAGGTAACCTGACAAGTTTTGGCCGAAGTACTCAACCATGTCATTACGCTCAAATTCACCGTGAACAAGGACATCAAAGTCGATATCTTCTTGCCATTTAATCCATTCATCGATCGTTTCAGCAAGGAAAGCATCGTACTCTTCTTGAGACAATTCACCTTTACGGTAAGCCAAACGTTTAGCACGAACTTCTTTTGTTTGAGGGAATGAACCGATAGTAGTTGTTGGAAGAGCTGGAAGGTTGAAAGCTTCTTCTTGGATAGCTTCACGTTCTGCAAAGGCTGGCAAACGAGTGTAGTCTGCGTCCGTCAAGCCAGCGATACGCGCACGAAGTTCAGCATTTTCACCAACACGCTCAGTCGCAAAGAGTTCTTTGTTAGCTGCAAGTGCTTCTTCACCTTGACCATTGCGGATAGCATCCAAATCACGGATCTCATCTAATTTTTCAACTGCAAAGGCAAAGTGGTTCAAGATTGCTGGTTCAAATTCTTCATTAGCAGTTGTAAATGGCACATGAAGAAGTGAGCATGAGCTTGTCAAGACAATGTTTTCAGCTGGGATTTGCTCAAGAACAGCCAAGCTCTTTTCGTAGTTGTTACGCCAGATGTTTTTACCATTGACAATACCTGCATAAAGAGTCTTATCAGCTGGGAAACCACCTTTAACCAATTCAAGAGTTTTCTTACCTTCAACGAAATCAAGACCGATAGCATCTACTGGCAAGTTTACAAGGTCAGCGTATACGTCACGAACATCTCCGAAGTAAGTTTGAAGCAAAACTTCAAGACCTTTCTTATCAGCTAAAAGTTTGTTGTAGAGGTTCAAGAAGAGAGCTTTTTCTTCAGCTGTCAAATCTTTTACAAGAGCAGCTTCGTCGAGTTGGATACGAGATGCACCAAGTTCAGCCAATTTAGCAAAAACTTCTTGGTAAGCAGCCACTAAGCTGTCTACGAAGTCTTCTGCTTTCACACCTTCTTCAAAGTCTGACAATTGAAGGAAAGTGAATGGACCTACAAGAACAGGACGAGTGTTGAGACCAAGTTCTTTTGCTTCTTGGAACTCATCAAAGATTTTGTGACCTGCAAGTTTGACTTGAGTGTCTTTTTCAAATTTAGGAACGATGTAGTGGTAGTTGGTGTTGAACCATTTCTTCATTGGAAGGGCGCGAACGTCTCCTTTTTCTCCTTGGTAACCACGACCCAAAGCGAAGTAGCGCTCAAGGTCAGACAAGTCCAAGTTTTGAACTGAAGCAGGTACCACGTTGAAAAGGAAAGCTGCATCTAGGAAGTTGTCATAGTGAGAAAAGTCATTTGATGGAATTTCAGTGATGCCTTTTTCTTTGACGATGTTCCAGTGTTTAGCACGCAAGTCTTTTGCGGCTGCCAAGAGTTCTTCTTCTGAGATTTCTTTTCTAAAGTATTTTTCAGTTGTAAATTTTAATTCGCGGAATTCGCCCAAACGAGGGA
Source organism: Streptococcus mitis (assembly GCA_963515455.1). Classification (GTDB taxonomy): domain Bacteria; phylum Bacillota; class Bacilli; order Lactobacillales; family Streptococcaceae; genus Streptococcus; species Streptococcus mitis_DN. Next base: position 73,462 of record CAUPXP010000005.1, read on the forward strand.
AACCGATGATTGTAGTTGACATGATGTGTCCTCCAAAATTTGTTGTTGAAACTATCTTAACAGAAAAGGAAGCGTCTGTATAATTGTAAAAAATTAGGCTTTGATATAGTTTGAAACTATATCTCTGTTTTAGACAAAAGAAAAAGACTTGAGACAAATGCCTCAAATCCTTTTTGTAGCTTGTTTTTTAACTATATTTCAGTTAGACTGGCCAAACACGTTATTAGTAATTCTTATAAGTGACTATGGCTTGTTATTAGAAAAGACTATAAGTTGATTTTTCTATATTATACACTTGAGGAACTATAACTGTTAAATTTGTTAAAATTTTCCAACTTCTTCCTATCAACTCTTTCTCTGTTCGAGGGGGACGATTGCTAGTGTCTTTCCTAAACTGGCTAAAACTTTCAATACCGTATTCAACTGAGGGCTAGTTTTTCCTGTTTCCATCCTAGCTATGACAGGCTGACTTACTCCACTAAGTTCTTCTAGCTTTTTTTGGCTGATTCCTTGCTCATGTCTGGCTTCAATCAACTCGCTCATGATAGCCACTCGCATATCACTTTCAAGTATTTCCTCCTTGGTAAAGAGTTCTGATCGGACATCCTTCCAGTTACTCCCAATAGCACTATTCTTCATCACTTAGCCCTCTTTCTATTAAGTCTATGTATTTTTTGAAAAAATGAGCGAATTATGAGCGAATAATGAGCGAATAAAGAGTGTTTTTTGTAGTTCCCGATTTTTCTAATAAACCTTGATTTACAAATAGTTGGAGATAACGACGCATGGTTGCTGCACTCAAACCTGTTAGTTCTTGTGCAACTGCAGTTGTTATCTGATAATTCTCTACAAGATAAGACTCTATTTTTTCAAAAATAGATAGCTCACGTGGTTTCAAAAGTAATTTAACCGACTTTTCCGTACTATCATTTTTTTGCTGACTATAATCCAGCAAGGTTTCTAAAATCGCTTCAAGCATAAATTGGATGAATTTTGTAGAATCATTAGCCTCATTACTCTCTGTTAAAGCTTGATAATACCCTGACTGGTGCCGGTAAATAACAGACTCGACAGGAAGCCACTCAAATAAAGGATTCCATCTACTCAAAATTAGGCTCTGCCACATCCGCCCCATACGACCGTTCCCATCCTCAAAAGGGTGAATAATTTCTAGCTCAAAATGTACGATACAAGATTTGACAATATCAGATATCTGACTAGCTTTAGCCCAAGCAAATAAGTCCGATACCAGATTAGGAACAAATTGTGGTCTCGCTCCAAGATGAACAACTTTCCCCGATCCATCAAAAACACCCACATCTCCTAATCGAAACTGACCTGGATGCTTAACCAAATCCTGGGTCAACAATCGATGAGCTAGTAAAAAATCATCTATACTGTATGGATTTAAGCGAAAAACCTTCTCATAAGCTTCATAAGCATTTTGGACCTCATGGATATCCTTAAGAGGGCCTAAAACTCTTTTTCCCTCTATGATATCAGTCACCTGTTCCAAAGAAAGAGTATTATTTTCAATGGCAAGAGAGGACTGAATAGAGCGAATCCGATTTTCCTTGCGTAGGTGTAATTCCCTCGTTTCGAAAGAAAGTTGAGTCGCCAACTCAGAAATCTTCTGCACGAGATTCAATATTTCTTCTGTTATTTTATAGTTGGGTGTCATCGTCTTCCTTTCTATGTAAATCTTCAAGTAAAATCTCCGCCACTTTTACATCGTAAGCGTTCTGAAGATTGATCCAAGTTTGCATGGAAACTCCACTTAGCTTAGCTAACTTGTGAGCCGTTTCTTTACTAATGGACTCCTCAGCATTGACGAGATTGCTGACAGTCTTTGCTGAAACTCCTAAACGCTCCGCAAATTCCTTCTGCGTTAGGTTATAATCTTCAATCAACTCTTCAACATACTGACCTGGATGAAAAGCAATCAGGTCTTTGTATTCAACAATTTTATTACTCATAGTGATTGCTGACCTCCTCTATTTTTAGGATTTCGATTTCAATAGGGATGGAAACAATCTTCTCCATCACCCTTCAAACTCTTTCAAAAACTTTTTGAGTTCAGCATCGGCTTCTGGTGTGGTTCCGTGTAGTTGACCGAGCATTTCAAGTAGGGAAGCGGTTTGGTTTTGGATTGCTTGATTGGTTGTATTAATCTTGCTAACGATGTCTGTCAGTGGTTCGACTTCTTCTTCCACAAAGGTATCTACATAGCGAGGGATATTAAGGTTGTAGTCATTTTCAACAATTTCTTCATAGCTTGCCAGATGGGCAAACTTGTCAATCTCCTCACGTGACTTGTAGGCTTCCAGAATCTTCTCGATATGAGCATCCGTCATGATATTCTGATTTTTCCCTTTATCAAACTCCTTAGAAGCATCGATAAAGTAGACATCACGGTCGGTACGGTTCTTTTTGAGAATGATAACCGTGGTCGGAATGCTGGTATTAAAGAAGATATTGGCTGGAAGACCAATTACCGTATCAATGGCTCCTTCTTCTAACAAGGCCTTGCGAATGGTTCCCTCCGCATTTCCACGGAAAAGAACACCGTGGGGAAGAACGATAGCCATGACTCCATTATCCTGCTTGAGATGGTAGTAACCATGCAAAAGAAAGGCAAAATCAGCCTTGGACTGGGGTGCCAGTTTCCCAAAAGGAGAGAAACGAGGGTCCGCCATAAAGCCAGAACTTGCTGACCACTTGGCAGAGTAGGGTGGGTTCATAAGAACACCGTCAAAGTTGGTCGGTTCTTGAGTTGGCCAGTCTTCATCTAGTGTATCAGCATTGTGGAGAAATTGATTTTCAACAGGAACACCGTGTAGAATCATGTTCATCCGAGCCAAGTTATAGGTTGAGGTATTAAGCTCCTGACCAAAGTAGACCACTGTCTGCGGTTTATGAGAATATTTCTTGGCATTGAGTAAGAGAGAACCAGACCCCATAGTCGCATCATAAATGGTAAAACCTAGCTGATCCTCACGACCCAAAAAAGCAATCTGAGTCATGAGTTTGGCAACAGGCTGAGGTGTATAGAACTCACCAGCCTTCTTACCCGAGTCAGTCGCAAACTGACCAATCAGATACTCATAGGCATCCCCCAGCATATCGCCAGCATGACCAGCCACATCTAGCACAGCCAACTCCTTCATGACCGCCGCCACCGTTTGGTTTTGCTTTTGCGGAGTCGCCCCTAGCTTTTTGGAATAGAGGTCAATATCTTCAAAGAGGTTTTCATAGAGTTCATCACTCTGCTCGATATCACGAAAACCCTGAGCCAAATCTTCCAACTGGAAAGTCCCCTCATTGACACGTGCTACAAGAGCCGTAAAAGTCAACTCAGGCTTGATACTATAGTTGAGTTCGTCCTTCATGACTGCAAGAAGATCCTCGTGAGTGTCCACATCCTCATAATAGTTGCGATAGACCTCAAGGGCAGCCTCTAGACTCTCACTCCCCTCCTCCATAGTCTCCGCCACGAAAAAGAGCATCTTATCTGACAGGTACTTATAAAAGACCATGCCCAAGAGATAGGACTTGTAGTCATTGGCATCCATTTTAGAGCGGAGAACATCCGCTGAGTTCCACAGGGCTTGGTAAAGCGACTGGGAAGTTTGTGTTGTATCTTTAATCATAGAATTAATTTTTACTTTCTTTTTAGACTACTGGAATTTTTAAAATTGAATATTTAAATCCCATACTTTTTAATTGTTGAATCGCATTGAATAAATTAACCATTGAAAAGAATGGTAATATATCAGAATTTTTTACTTCTCCTGTTACTCGTTTATCTAAGATTGCAAATACAATTTCAAACTCATTATTTGTCTCTGATAGATTCAGTATTTTACAACCGCATTTTTTATTAATGAATTCTTTCATTTTAATATCCTGAGCTAAAATAGTTGCAGATACAACACCCTGAGAAAATAAATGACTTAATTTTGACGAAGAACCTCCTTTTTTTACATGAATTAACTTTTTGTCTTTGGTCACAATATCTGCCACTTCAACACTACTTCTTCCATAGCTATCCCCATGATACATTTCTTTATCCAATATATAGTAATCTGGATGACTTGCAGAAAATGCTTTATTAAAATCTCCTTCGCTCTGTCCATTAGAAGCTAGGAAAACAATTGGAAGCATAGTATCTACAATATCATTAATTTCAGTTTTTATAGTATTAAAAAATTTTTTATTAATTTTATACCAAGAACCATAACATAAAATATATTTTTCTCTGTTATAATCTATTTCGAAAATTAATGATGAATATAAACTTCCAACTATTCTTTCCTCATCTGTGTCTCTATATTTGGTAACTAATTTATTTCGTTTTAAAGACGATATAAAAGAGCTATTTGATTTAATTTTATTCCCTATTATTGAGAAATATGCATTCGAATCAATTTCAATTGAAAATTCTTTTTCTCTTTTTCCAGTTCCAGTAAGAAAAAAGCCTTCTATATTCTCCCAATCAAGTAAAGTATTAGGAGCAATGGTTGGATAATTCCTCTTTGTTATCTCTATGTATAATTGATTATCCAAATCGGATTTTAATTTTTTTTCTCTCACTTCCAAAATATTATCAAGCCATGAAAAGCCATTATTTTTATAATCATTTTTTTTATAACTATTATAATAAAAATCAATACTGTCTCTAATATTAGTTATATTCATCTTTCGACTAGCTACTAAACTATCTGTTCCTACAAGAAAGGATGCTACACTCTCCGAAGCAGGTGCTCCTGAGACAGACTGTAATAGATTTTTCCTAGTATCTAGAGCAAATGTATCTTGAGAAGCATAAATCGAACTTTGTCTTTGGGATGAGACTATGACATCTTCAATGCTAGTTATATTCATACTTCTAATTTTATCTTTATCAATTAGATTTGCCGCTACTTTCAAACCAAAATTTCTGACTATCTTTAAATCATTTAGCATTGACCTGCCATATCCATAAGTTATACTAAAGAACCTATTTCTTCGTTTCACTACAACCACGGCTTTATTGGGAACATTTTCAGAAAACTTTATTTTTTGGGCAGATAATTGATTTAACTCATCCTCCCAAGAGGGCGATTTAGGATCTGATTTTTGAACAAAGATTTTTCCATTTAGTCCAAGATTATTTTTTAAAGGGTATTCCTCATACTTAAAATTTTCTTTTAAACAATCTTTAAATTCTTTAGTAGAGTCATTATTCAAGAACAAGGAAATTTGAGTAGTTTTTAATACATTGGTCATGGTTTCTCCAATCCTATATAAACATATCCTGCAAGAGTTTCTTTTTTAGTGTTTCTAGCTGAGAAATTTTTTCTTGCTGAGAATTTATGAGGTTATCAAGATTTGAACAATAAGCTCCGATAGCTTATTGTTCAGGTATAGATGGTACGGATATTGAAATATTCTCCAAGTATGTGTAATAAAGGTTGGCTACGCTACCACCTTCTACTCGTTTTGCAAACTCTTTTCTCATTTTTGCATTAAAATAATATGCGATAAACAACGGATTGTTAGGTGTATTATATACGGAAATCATTTCACCAATTGCAACATCTTTCAGTGACAACCAACTACAATTTGCAAAATCTAATGGATTTTCACCAACCCGAGGTACTAATACCTCATTACCAGAACTCAATTTCAAATTTTCTTTAGGAATCGATGTGTACGAGTATATTTTATCTATTTTTGTTGAGAATTTTGTATACAACTCACCATAACGTACACACGGTGTTGTTGCCTCATCAGTCACCGACCATTTCGGTGCACTTTTTCCATAATAGAAAGAGCCAAACTCTCCAATTGTTCCTTTCTCCCACTCACCTTCAAAACCCTCCAAACGTATCTCAGGAACAGTCTGTCCGACTTTAGGAAACATCTTAGAGAGCATAGTCACCTTGAGAGATTGGTAGTTGGTAAGATTATCCTTGTAGCTTGTAAGAAGGTCATCGAGGATGCGGAAAAGAGAGCCGATGGCGGATTGTTCTTCAAATGTAGGGAAATCCATCTTAAAGTTTTTCATCACTGAAGCTAAAATATGCTTAATAGTATTACCAGTAGAAATTAAATCAAGCTCTTTTCTCTTACCGTTAGATTGAAATTGGTAATTTAAGAAATGAGGATTTACTTCTTTTTTATAATCAGTAAAAACTATCAGAGCATGAGCAGCAGTATTATTTAATTCTTCTGGAATAACAGCTGTGTGACCTACATGTCCAGATTGTACCATTACAATATCATTTGTTTTCAACCACTTATCTCTTTGTTTTTCATAAAATTCATCATTTATGAAAATCTGAGAATTATAATTAATTTTGCCATTTTTGACATTATTAGATTCTAAATAAAACTTACCTTCCTCAACATAATAAGGAGTTGCAGTTCCGACAAAAGCATTTCTTATAGTACCGAAAATATTTATTAATTTTTCTATATCCCATTTATCTTCATAATTTTGAAACCTTATTTCTGGAGTATTACTTTGTTTTTTCATATATCTTATTTTTCCTATACTCATCTAAAATATTTTTAACAACTTTGGTTACTGCTATTTCTTCTCGATCCCATTTACTTCGTTTCTCATCCCCATCATAATTATATCCAAGGCAAATGTTTCCACTTTCCTTTTTTATTTCCATAAGAATATCAGATTTATTTCCTTCAATATATTCTTCAATAACATTTCTTTCTTCATCGTCATAAAAAACAGGAATTAAACTCAAATGCCTTCTCCATGCTTCACCATCTTGTTGCATTAATTCTTTTAACAAACACATCAATTCTATTTCGACAGAGTTATACAAATAATAGTAATACATAGATGAGATGGAAACTTTATACTGTCCATCCTATCAAATAATTTTAAAAAATTATACTTTGGTTGAACAGACAACCCTCTATATTCGTCAATATAATGCGAGCTAAATTCCAATAAGATTGTTTGGTGATACTTTATGCGTAAAATCTCCCATGTGCTTCTTGTATTGGGATGAATGAGTGCATAAACTGGAGCCCTAAGTTCATCGTTCTGTGGATCATCAACTAATTCCATAGTATATTCAGGAAATTTCTCATAGTACCAAGAACGAGTTTCATAATTCCCCTTCATCTCAATCCAATGATCGTGATCAGTTATATAGTTAATAACACGTTCCTTAGGGAAAGGAGTTAATCCAAATCTAAATTCGAATAGTTTTTCAATATCGCCTATTTCTGCCTGACTATCAATGGCAGTATTCTTAGAACCTTTTCGAACATAAATTTGATTTTCTCTAACTTTACTATATTTTTTAGTTATATATAATGGAACCTTATTTGATTTTTTTATAATTAAAACATCTAAATCCCCATCATTTATAGTTCGAAATTCAACTGTCGGAATTATGTCTCCAGCCCAAGTCAAATTTTGTAAAAAATCTTGATAATTTTCTTGTGTCCACTTATTCGAGAATTGCTTAACTCCTGTTATCTTAACAGGTTTATTTTGGATTCCCATTATAATGTACGCGTCTCGGTTACTTAAATTATTTGCCATACAAATAATATCATGTAGAAGGTCATTCTTCTTTTTATTTTTTTCTTCTTTACTTTGACCTTCATAAAAATATGGTTTTTCTTTAAAATCCCAATATTCCCCTTCTGTTCCTTGATAAAAGAATTCTCTTACAATATCTTCAATTTCTTGATTCGTTAGCATAAAATCACCTTTTTCTTTTTTGCCCTCTTAGAAATCCCTTTTCTTCTCAGACTTTTTATTCTAGCTTTTTTACTATTTCTTGTTTTTAACACATACAGTTGTGTGAAGAAAGAATAGGTTAAAATAGACTTCTGAACCATTAAATAATTCACATTCTTTTCATCAACTAAACCATGCATAAATAGATTTCTATTTAGTGGAAGTGTTTCTTCATCATATTTTTCGTCTAAGTTCTCAAATCTCTTGAAAAGGTTTATCTCCCTAAAACCTTTATCGTGATATTCAGAAATATATGCAATGTGAGAAATTAACTCTTTCAGGTATTCATCATGATTCAAAGAATCCATAAAATTTCTAAACGATTTTTGAGAAACTTTAATTTCAGATTGCTTTTTCTCCTGTTCTTGTATTTGGAGTTTAGCAAGTACATTTTCAATTCTTTCACAACAAAACATGACCATTGTTTTATACATTTTTAACTGTTCGAGATTTTGTAATTGTTCTATCTCTTTGTAAGTTTTAAGTGATTTAGGGACGAAATCATAAACTGTCCTACCATATTCTTCTTCCCATAATGATAGATATTCCATCAATACAATATTAGCTTCTTTTTGATCTTCTATTTCATATGGTTCCATTTCATCAATGAACAATAACGGAGGATAAATATCAAAGTGCAAGAATTGTGCTATTTTTCTTTTATCAAGTTCCTCTAAATCTTTTTTATATTTTTCAAAATCAATAGAAGAAAAAGTATTACTTAATAATCTAAACGTATAGGAATAGGACTCTCTTATCTTATCAATCACTGAAAGCATTGGACTAAAATCTATTTTTGAATACGTATCAGTAATTGGTTTTATACTCTCGGTGATAACTGAACTGATTTTTTGAAATTCATCTCTTGCTATTTCTAAATCCAGAAACTCTGATTTTAGTTCTGAAAAGACTTTTTCTGACTCCTTTTTTTTTCTTCCTCACTATTACAACCTATCATAAACTTTACCTTCATTACAATAATCTATATATTAAAAAACAAGTTAAGTCCAGTAACAATTCTAAATAATTACTTACTAAAATTATACCACGAAACCACAAAAATCCCCTTAGAAATCCGCTTCTAAGGGGTTGTCTTTATCCTGCTGCTTGGGCTGGTTCTGCTTGTTTGGTCTTTTTATCTTTCTTGTTGCTAGTAATAAGACGGCGCTTGCTATCTCTGATGCTATTGAGTTCCTTGAGGAGTTGAGTCAAGTGCTCCTTTTCAGGATAGGCTTCTGCACTGGCTGCGGTATAGCGCATAAAGAGATCGTAGCTAGTTGAAAGTTCAGTACGGAGTTGTCTGGTCTTCCCAACTTCCTTGGCAGACTTGTAAGCACGTGCCTTACTTTCCACTTGGTAATATTCTTCTTGAGCATTGATCACAGCCATCAGCATAGGTGTCAGTCCTAGACTGGTAACTGCCTCATGATAGGGTGTTTCACTAAGTGTTTTGAGCAGGCTCTTGATTTCTGCCGTTTCCACATCGTTGCTATGCTTAGTGATGTCCTTGTACTTGGCAAAGACTGGTTTCAGAGTTTCATGAGCTTCTTTGAGCTTGGCATCTTTAATCTTAGCAAATCCTCTATGGAGGGTAAAGAGACCGACCAAGGCACTATCACGATTGCGATCGACTTCTGTAAGATTACTAGACTCTTTCGTCTCCACCGCCGCAAGTTGAGCTTGAAAATCATCCAGCTTGGTCTTGAAGGGTTCCAAATGTTTGGCATACATGCCCTCATCCTTGTTTGCTTTGGAAAAAGTGGCCAAACTTTGATGAGTATCCATCATCAGGCTTTCAAACTCACGGTTGGTAAAGTTGCTGTAACTAAGAGGGCGAATAGCGTATGTTTTTGTCATAATGATATCCTTTCTATTTAACGAATCATTTAGTTTTTTCTTTATCAAACCAAGACTGGATTAGTTCTGGAAGATAGACCTGTTTTTGATCTGTTTTTACAATGCTTCCTTGTCTACCATGTTGAATCAAAGGTCTATCCTTAAATACAAAGACTTGAAATAATGCACAGACCAATAATACAATTCCAAATACAGGAAGTGACCATAGTATACTCTCCTCATCATCTCTAACTTTCTTCATTAATTTTTCTCCTTTAAGTTGATACATTCATTCTAACAGTTTCCCAAACTATTTTTACCTTCATCCGCTCAACTGCCATTATTTCCATCTAAAATGTACTTTTCAGGAAAAATCAGACATTTCCAAAATAAAAAAACCCTATCTGACTGGACATACACTCCGTCCATCAGATAGAGACTCTTACTATTTTTAGATTTTAACTTTTCTAGCTTTAGAATACATATAAACTTTAGGGAAGACGACTATTCGAAAGCTAGAATACCTCAAAACTTTCTCAGATAAGCTATTCGAAACATAGAATACTTGTAAATTTATGGAATTATGCTTATTCTAAACCTAGAATACATGTAAACTTTAGGAAAGAGACCTATTCTAAGTCTCGAAAAGCTATCTTCCAACCCTCAACGGCTCAATAACTTCCTCTACTAGCTGGGTATAGGCTTCCTTGATTTGTTTTTTATAGAGGAGAGGATTGAGGGCATCCGCCACCTCTAGCTTATAGTCCTGATAGCGCTGGCTCTTGGTCAGCTGGCTTTCTCCTAGTTGTTTCTTGGCTCCCTTGCGGTAGTGCTCGACATAGTAACGGAGTTCATCCTCGCCGACATACCAGCGCTTGCTAAAGCCTTGGATATGTTGCTGGATGACAGCCTCTATCATCTGATCCAAGATATTGGCAATAGACTGACTACGATAGCTTTCCGGATGTTCTTGTACCTCTCTCCAAAGTTCAGTGATGATCTGGGCAAGATTTGGATTGGTCTTCTCAAGACTCTGAATATAGTTATCCACGGCTTCCCTATCTTGAACGCTTAGGTTCTTTTCTTGACTCTGTCCTTGCTCAATCAGGCTTTGGATCAAGGTCAAGATATAGGCATAGTTGATTTCGTCTACTTGGATAGACTCCAGTTCATAGTGAATATCAAGTGGCTCTCCATCGTCATCATCCTCTACTCGGCTTTTTAATTCTGCAAGGACATTTCGATAAAGGCCCAGATACCTTTCCAACTTTTCTCCATCAAGTCCTGTCCGACTGTAAAGTTCTTCCTCATCATACTCTTTGTACACTTGGATAGAGGCTAGGTATTTATCAAAGGTTTGATAGGTTTTAGCTAGTTTCCTCAACTCAGGCGTAGAGACTTGCTCGAGATCTAGACCATTCACATAGTCATCAGTAGCAAGATTTTTGAAATCACTGCAACTCCGTAAAAAGTTCCTCTTTTCCTCTTCCCAGCTTGGGGCTAGGACCTCGTTTTCACCACCATTTGAGTAGAGCTTGAGGGCATTATCTACTGCTTCCTTAAAGGCTAGAGGCTTTTGGAAGGTGATGATATGACCGTAGGTCTTACTAGAGTCAAAGATCCGATTGGTTCGGCTAAAGGCTTGAATCAAGTCCTGCGGTTGCATAGGCTTGCGGTCGATAAAGAGAGTCGATAGACACGGAGCATCAAATCCTGTTAAGAGACGATTGACCACAATAACCAAGTCCAACTGCTCATTTCGGTAGAGATATTTGTCTTGCTTACGGGCAAGGCGGTTATTGACATCGGTGTTAAAGCCACGAAGATCCGCCATGGTAAAGTGGGTATCAAACTCTTGGTTGTAGTCTTCTAAAACCTGCTTCATGTGGTCTTGGTTGGCTCTTGACTCTTCTTCATTTTCAGTGACAGAGTAGGTGATGGTCGCCTTTGGAAAATCAGGAAGGACTTGCTTGACCCTCTCCGATACCTTGACCCTCGTCTCCCCAGCATTGACACGTTTGAGCAGGTCATAGTAGGCTTGGGCTTGAGGGATGGACTTAACGGTTAGGATGGCATTGTAGGTCTTACCCACACCCTTTTGAAAGCCTAATTGTTGGCGCGATTTATTGATAATGGCATCCAAAACTTCCAGCATATGCTCCTCATTTTCGTAGACAGTATCTGGTATTTCACTTTCAGACTGATCTGTGATGAGTGTATTACGATAATCGACCTTAAAGCCTAAAACGGCTCCATCATGGATGGCTTCCTTAACTGTATACTCATGGAGACGGTCTCCATACTGTTGCTGGGTGGTTTGGGCTAGATCACCAACTTGCTGGCGTTTATTTTCCTTAAAGATAGGGGTGCCTGTAAAACCATACCAGAGGGACTGAGGGAAAAAGGCTTTAATGTCTTTTTGTGTTTGTGGCGTCACGGCACGGTGGCATTCATCCACAACAAAGGCCACTCGGAGTCCCTTGATTTTGTCCGCATCTCTTTGGTAAAGACCTTGCTCAAACTTACGCATCATGGTGGTAATTTTCTGGATGGTAGTTACCACGACACGCTTATCATTACTTCCTAGTCGCTTGACCAAATCATGTGTATTATCCGTCTCATCAATATCAATGACATCATTGGTCGCATAAGAGAGAAATGACGAAGTGGTCTGTTGGTCCAAGTCCCTGCGGTCAACGACAAAAATCGTCTTTTGGATGGACGGAATCTGGAGGAAATTCCGAGCTACCTTATAGGAAGTCAGGGTCTTCCCCGAACCTGTTGTATGCCAAACATATCCTGATGCTTGCTGGCGAGAGGCTTCTTGCACTGCTTCGATTGCATGGATCTGGTAGGGACGCAAGAGGATAAGAGCTTTCTTGCTATCATCAAGGACAGAATACTGCATAACCATCTGGTGGGCACGAGGGATAGACAGAACCTCGTGAGCAAAACTGGTCAAGCTCGTTATGGGGTGGTTGTCCTTATCCACCCACTTGGTTAGAAATTGCTTGTTGAGTTTATTTTCTCTGGCTGCAGCGATATAGCGTGTGTCTACTTTGTTGGTCACAACAAACATCTGTAAGCTAGAGTAGATGCCACGGAACTTGCCTTCCCTATCATACTTCTTAATTTGATGAAAGGCATCTAGAAAAGCAACTCTGGGACTTTTAAGCTCGATCTGAATCATTGGAAGGCCATTGATCAAGAGGGTCACATCTAGCCTGCGGTCTTGATCCTGAGGATTTATCTTACCTCTCTCGACTTGGTTGACAACCTCATAACTAGACTTACCAGCTGCGATATTGTCTCGCCAAATGACAGATAAACGGATAGTCCCCAAACTAGCATCTTCTCTCTGAACCTCAACCTTGGCAATGCCATTTTCGCCGACCAACCACTTGGCCGCATCATAGTAGCTAACAAAGTTCAGTTGATTCTTTATCTGGCGTTTTTCCTGTTCTGTCAGGGGATGACCTGCCAATAGAGCCACATTGTTCTGGGCTAGCTTTTCAAAGAAGTTTTCCCATAATTGCTCTTCTGTTTTAAGGTCATCTCTGTAAGTCCATTGACTTTCCCCAGTTACCAGTTGGCTGATCAGCTGTTTTTCTGTCTCCAGTTCTGGTTTTACCTGTATCATACTCTCTCCTTTGCTACTTGTCTGCTCCCTTTATTATAGCATGTTTAGCCTCAAAATCCATCACTCTTCCCATTGTAAAAGCAATCTTCCCCCTTTCTCCTCTAAAATATGGTATAGTAGAAATATACTATCTAAGAGGAGTTTACATGTCACAGGATAAACAAATGAAAGCTGTTTCTCCCCTTCTGCAGCAAGTTATCAATATCTCATCGATTGTCGGTGGGGTTGGGAGTTTGATTTTCTGTATTTGGGCTTATCAGGCTGGGGTTTTACAGTCTAAGGAAACCCTCTCTGCCTTTATCCAGCAGGCAGGTATCTGGGGGCCGCCTCTCTTTATCTTTTTACAGATTTTACAAACGGTCGTCCCTATCATTCCTGGGGCCTTGACCTCGGTGGCTGGGGTCTTTATCTACGGCCACATCATCGGAACTATCTACAACTATATCGGCATTGTCATTGGCTGTGCCATTATCTTTTATCTGGTGCGACTCTATGGAGCTGCCTTTGTCCAATCTGTCGTCAGCAAGCGCACCTATGACAAGTATATCGGTTGGTTAGATAAGGGCAATCGTTTTGACCGTTTCTTTATTTTTATGATGATTTGGCCCATTAGTCCAGCTGACTTTCTCTGTATGCTGGCTGCCCTGACCAAGATGAGCTTCAAGCGCTATATGACCATCATCATTCTGACCAAGCCCTTTACCCTCGTGGTTTATACCTACGGTCTGACCTATATTATCGACTTTTTCTGGCAAATGCTTTGACACGTAAAAAATCCGTTTGGTTTCCCAAGCGGATTTTGTGATTTATTTTGAAACTTCTTTTGCAAGGACAAAGTTCCCAAGAGTAGCAGAACCATTTCCTGCGACTGCTGGTGTCACGATGTAGTCACGCACATCAGGTACTGGTAGGTAACCATTGAGAAGAGATGTAAATTTCTCACGGACACGGTCCAGCATGTGTTGTTGAGCCATGACCCCTCCACCAAAGACGATCACGTCTGGTCGGAAAGTCACTGTCGCATTAACCGCAGCTTGAGCGATATAGTAGGCTTGAACATCCCAAACAGGGTTGTTGAGTTCAATATTTTCCCCACGAACACCTGTACGAGCTTCCAAACTTGGACCAGCTGCATAGCCTTCCAGACATCCCTTATGGAAAGGACAAACACCCTTAAACTCTTTTTCAATATCCATTGGGTGTCTAGCAACATAATAATGACCCATTTCAGGGTGACCTACACCACCGATAAACTCACCACGTTGGATAACACCTGCACCGATACCTGTACCGATTGTGTAGTAAACCAAGTTTTCGATACGGCCACCAGCATTGTTACGGGCAACCACTTCACCATAGGCAGAGCTGTTTACGTCTGTAGTGAAGTACATTGGCACGTTTAGGGCGCGACGAAGGGCACCAAGCAAGTCCACATTTGCCCAGTTTGGTTTTGGAGTCGTCGTGATAAAGCCATAAGTTTTTGAGTTTTTATCAATATCAATCGGACCAAATGAACCAACTGCAAGACCAGCAAGGTTATCGAATTTCGAGAAGAACTCGATGGTTTTATCGATTGTTTCGATTGGAGTTGTTGTTGGAAATTGTGTTTTTTCTACAACGTTAAAGTTTTCATCACCGACAGCACAGACAAACTTTGTACCGCCCGCTTCCAAGCTTCCATATAATTTTGTCATGATAAACCTCTTGTTTTTATTTTCTTTATTATAGCATATTTCGAAAGTCTAAATTTCTCTATTTTTTAGATTTTCCTCTGTAAATCTTACCATTCAAGCAAAAACGAACAAACATGTCATTTGTTCGTTTTCACATTAGAGAGGATTGATTAAATTTTCACTTCGATCACAGCATCCCCCTTCGCAACTGAACCTGTTGCGACTGGAGCTACTGAAGCGTAGTCAGCTGTGTTTGTAACGATAACCATTGTTGTATCATCAAGACCAGCTGCAGCGATTTTGTTTGAGTCAAATGTTCCAAGAACATCGCCTGCTTTCACCTTGTCACCTTGGGCAACTTTTTGTTCGAAACCTTCACCGTTCATTGTTACAGTGTCGATACCAACGTGGATCAAGACTTCAGCACCATTAGTTGTTTTCAAACCAAAAGCGTGTCCTGTTGGAAATGCAATTGAAACTTCAGCATCAGCAGGTGCATAGACCACACCTTGACTTGGTTTCACAGCGATACCTTGTCCCATAGCACCACTTGAAAAAACAGGGTCATTAACATCAGCAAGAGCTACAACATCACCAACGATAGGAGTTACAAGTGTTTCATTTTGAAGAGCTGCTGGAATGTTACCAGTTGTTTCTTCTTGGACCAAACGTTCTGTCTCTACTTCAGTAGCAACTTCTTTTTCATCCTCATAACCAAACATGTAAGTAAGAGCAAAACCAAGTGCAAATGATACAGCTACCATAAGAAGGTATAGTGGAAGTTGTCCATTACCTGCATAAAGCATTGTACCAGGGATGATAGTGATACCACTACCAGTACCAGCAAGTCCAAGGATTGAAGCCAATCCACCACCGATTGCACCAGCAATCAATGAAAGGAAGAATGGTTTACGGAAACGCAAGTTCACCCCGAAGATAGCAGGCTCTGTAATACCGAGGAAGGCAGAAAGAGCAGCTGGGAAAGCAAGTGTTTTCAGTTTTGGATTTTTAGTTTTAACACCAACCGCAACAGTCGCAGCACCTTGGGCTGTCATAGCCGCAGTGATGATCGCGTTGAATGGATTAGCATGGTCAGCAGCAAGCAATTGCACTTCAAGCAAGTTGAAGATGTGGTGCACACCTGACACGACAATCAATTGGTGAACCCCACCAATCAAGAAACCACCAAGACCAAATGGCAAGCCAAGAATTGCTTTTGTACCAATAAGGATGTAGTTTTCAACAACGTGGAAGACTGGTCCGATAACAAAGAGCCCAAGGATAGACATGACCAAAAGTGTCACGAATGGTGTTACCAAGAGGTCAATGACATCTGGAACAACCTTGCGGACAGCTTTTTCAAATTTAGCTCCGACAACCCCGATGATGAAGGCTGGAAGAACAGAACCTTGCAAACCAACAACAGGGATGAAACCAAAGAAGTTCATAGCTGTTACTTCACCACCTGAAGCGACTGCCCAAGCGTTTGGAAGTGAGCCAGAAACAAGCATCATACCAAGAACGATACCAACGGCAGGATTTCCACCAAATACACGGAAGGTTGACCACACAACCAAACCTGGCAAGATGATAAAGGCTGTATCTGTCAAGATTTGAGTGTAAGTTGCAAAGTCACCTGGAAGTGGCATTTCAAGAGCGTTGAAAAGACCACGCACACCCATAAAGAGACCTGTCGCTACGATAACTGGGATGATTGGAACAAAAACGTCACCGAAAGTACGGATAGCACGTTGGAACCAGTTCCCTTGTTTCGCAGCTTCTGCTTTCATGTCATCTTTAGATGATGTTGGCAAACCAAGCGCAACAACTTCATCGTACATTTTGTTTACTGTACCAGTACCAAAGATGATTTGGTATTGACCTGAGTTAAAGAAAGCACCTTGAACTTTTTCCAAGTTCTCAATCACTTCTTTATTGATTTTTCCTTCATCTTTGACCATGACACGAAGACGAGTCGCACAGTGAGCTACACTGTTGACATTTTCACGTCCGCCCAAGGCATCGATGACTTTTTTTGCAATTTCCTGATTGTTCATTTGCAAAAATCTCCTTATATAAAATTTTGTTATTGTTTGAAAGCGATTTTATTCGCCCTACGACTATTATTTTATCATGTTTTAGAAATATGTCAAGCGTTTTGCAGAAAAAATATTCTATCCACTTAGTAAGCTCGCTTTAGATTGATTGATTTTGACTGTTTTAGCAGGAATTCCTTAAAAAACAAGTTTGAAATCTTAGTTAAAAGGCTTTTGTTTCATTATCTTTCATATTTTCTTGAAAAGTTGATTAATTTCCTGCTTTAAATTTATGATAAACGTTTAACAGTTTTTTCTCTTTTTTAACATAAAAGGCTTGCATTTTTTATCGAAAACGGTTACTATTAAATGTGATAAGATTTTTGGAGGAATGAATGAATGGAATGGACTACTGAGCGTCGTTACAGACTTTATCAAGATTGGACGCAAGAAGAAATTCAAAATATAAAAGAAAATATGGCACAATCTCCATGGCATACTCATTACCATGTTGAGCCAAAAACAGGACTTCTCAACGACCCAAATGGCTTTTCTTACTTTGATGGCAAGTGGATCCTCTTTTACCAGAATTTTCCTTTTGGTGCAGCCCACGGTTTGAAATCTTGGACACAGCTAGAAAGTGATGATTTGATTCACTTTAGAGAAACTGGAATCAAAGTTTTACCAGATACTCCATTAGATAGCCATGGTGCCTACTCTGGTTCTGCCATGCAGTTTGGCGATAACTTGTTCCTATTTTATACAGGAAATGTTCGTGATGAAAACTGGATCCGTCACCCATACCAGATTGGGGCTTTGATGGACAAGGATGGCAAGATTACAAAGATTGACAAGATTTTGATTGACCAACCAGCAGACTCTACTGACCACTTCCGCGACCCGCAAATTTTTAACTTTAAGGGGCAATATTATGCTATCGTTGGTGGACAGGACTTGAAGAAAAAAGGCTTCGTCCGTCTCTACAAGGCTGTTGACAACGACTACACAAACTGGCAAGCTGTTGGCGATCTTGACTTTGCTAACGACCGTACTGCCTACATGATGGAATGCCCAAATCTGGTCTTTGTAGAGGAACAACCTGTCCTTCTCTACTGCCCACAAGGATTGGATAAGAAGGTTCTAGACTACGATAATATCTTTCCAAATATGTATAAGATTGGGGCTTCCTTTGACCCTGAAAATGCCAAAATGGTAGATGTGTCTCAACTTCAAAACATGGACTATGGTTTCGAAGCCTATGCAACTCAAGCCTTCAACGCTCCTGATGGACGCGCTCTAGCTGTTAGCTGGCTTGGCTTGCCTGATGTTTCATATCCATCTGACCGTTTTGACCACCAAGGAACCTTCTCTTTGGTCAAGGAACTCACTATCAAAGACGGCAAACTCTACCAATACCCAGTCGCAGCTATCAAGGACCTTCGTGCTTCTGAAGAACCTTTCTCAAATCGTACCCAAACCAAGAACACTTATGAACTTGAACTCAACTTGGAAGCTAATAGCCAGAGCGAGATTGTCTTACTTGCTGATCAAGAAGGCAAGGGACTTTCCATCAACTTTGACCTTGTAAATGGTCAAGTGACAGTGGATCGTAGCCAGGCTGGTGAACAGTATGCCCAAGAATTTGGAACTACTCGTTCTTGCCCTATCGATAATCAGTCTACTACTGCTACGATCTTCATCGATAACTCTGTCTTTGAAATTTTCATCAATAAAGGAGAAAAAGTATTTTCTGGTCGTGTCTTCCCACATGCGGACCAAAATGGTATCCTGATTAAATCTGGAAACCCAACTGGAACTTACTATGAATTAGATTATGGTCGCAAAACTAACTGATGTCGCCAAACTTGCAGGCGTCAGCCCTACTACCGTTTCTCGGGTTATCAATAAAAAAGGCTATCTATCTGAAAAAACCATTCAAAAGGTTAATGAAGCCATGCGGGAATTGGGCTATAAGCCCAACAACCTAGCTCGTAGTTTGCAAGGAAAATCGGCTAAGTTAATCGGCTTGATTTTCCCCAATATTTCCAACGTTTTCTATGCAGAATTGATTGATAAGCTGGAACACCAACTCTTCAAAAATGGTTATAAGACCATCATCTGCAACAGTGAGCACGATTCTGAGAAGGAACGCGAATACATCGAAATGTTGGAAGCCAATCAGGTGGATGGCATCATTTCGGGTAGTCACAACCTGGGAATCGAAGACTACAATCGAGTGACAGCACCGATTATTTCCTTCGACCGAAACCTATCGCCAGACATTCCTGTCGTTTCCTCTGACAACTACGCTGGTGGAGTTCTTGCTGCCCAGACCTTGGTTAAGACAGGTGCCCAGTCTATCATCATGATTACAGGGAATGACAATTCCAATTCGCCAACTGGACTACGCCACGCTGGTTTTGCCTCTGTACTCCCAGAAGCTCCTATTATCAATGTTTCCAGTGACTTTTCTCCTGTCAGAAAAGAAATGGAAATCAAAAATATCTTGACTCGTCAAAAACCAGATGCCATTTTTGCTTCAGATGATTTGACAGCTATTTTGGTCATTAAAATTGCTCAAGAGCTGGGCATTTCTGTCCCTGAAGAGCTCAAGGTCATCGGCTATGATGGAACCTACTTTATCGAGAATTACTACCCTCAATTGACTACTATCAAGCAACCCTTGAAAGAGATTGCCCAACTCACTGTTGACCTTCTCTTACAGAAGATCGAAGGCAAGGAAGTCGCAACAACTGGTTACTTTTTACCAGTTACATTATTACCAGGAAAAAGTATTTAAACACAAAAAAACTCAGACCAATTCGTCTGAGTTTTTTATGATCTTAAATTTTCGAGATAGCACTGGGCTGTCTCTAAGTTAAAGGTTTTATCTGCGATGAGTCGCTCAACTAAGGGAGCTACCTCGGACTCACTGGCACCTGCTAGGAGTGCCAAGGATTTGGCCTGCAATTTCATGTGGCCTTGCTGGATTCCTGTACTCACCAAGGCTTTGAGGGCCGCAAAGTTTTGGGCGAGACCGATAGAAACGATAAGCTGGGCTAATTCTTTGGCAGAAGGATTTCCCAGTAGCTCATGACTGAGGGCTACACGAGGGTTGAGGCCGATAGAACCACCCTTGGTCGCTACAGGCATGGGCAGAGTCATCTCACCAACCAATTCTTCTGTTTCCAAGTCTAGGCGCCAAGAGCTAAGACCTTGGTAATGACCATCTCGACTGGCAAAGGCATGGGCTCCCGCCTCAATGGCACGCCAGTCATTACCAGTGGCAATCAAAATGGCATCAATACCATTAAAAATCCCTTTATTGTGGGTAGTAGCTCGATAAGGATCAGCCTGTGCAAATTGACTAGCCAAAGCTATTTTCTCCGCAATCTCTCGCCCTTGATCCTTTTGGCGACTCAAGTAACGAAAGGCGATACGACAGCTTGCAGTCACTAGAGAATCGGTCGCGTAGTTGGACAGGATTCCCATGAGACTTTGTCCCTGACTGAGTTCTTCTAATATTGGTTTCAAGGCTTCCAACATGGTGTTGAGCATATTGGCTCCCATGGCTTCCTGGGTATCGACATGAAGATAAACGACTAGAAAGTCTGTTTCGCTTTTGAGCTGTTCTACATGTAAATCACGCGCCCCACCCCCGCGTTTAACAATGGAAGGATAGGCTTGATTAGCAAGCTCCAAGAGTTCTGCCTTCTTGCTGGCAATCTTCTCTAGCGCTTGTTCAGGATCAGCAACTTGATAAAGGGCTACCTGCCCAATCATCTTGCGCTCATGGACTTGTACAGTAAAACCACCTGCACGCTTGATGATTTTGCTGGCATAGCTGGCCGCAGCAACCACAGAGGGCTCTTCTGTCACATAGGGAACTGTGTATTCCTGACCGTTAACGAGAACCTCTGGGACCAGCGAATAAGGCAGAGAAAAAGTTCCCACTACATTCTCACTCAGCTGGTCTGCCACAGTCACACTCATCTGTTCATCCTGCTCCAAACTCTCTTGTCTCTCAGGACTAAGGAGCGCCTGAGCTTTTAACAGCTCGAGGCGCTCTTGGTATGATTTTTTAGAAAATCCATTCCAACTTATCTTCATTATTTTTCAACCTTGCTATAACGGCGTTGGTGGTCGATAATTTCAACCAAGGCAAAATCTTGATTTTCATAGCCAGCAAACTGTGCAGAATTTGTTTCATCTAAGTCTACTTCCTCAAAGAAGACCTTTTCATAGTCTGCAACGGACAGGGCAGTTCGTTGGTTGAGCTTGTTCAAACGGCCTTTATCTAGATAAGCTTCATATCCTTCAACCAATTCACCACTGAAAAACTCAGCCACGGCACCACTTCCGTAACTATAAAGGGCGATTTTATCCCCAGCCTTCAGGCTATCTGTATTTTCCAAGAGAGACAAAAGTCCAAGGAAAAGTGAACCTGTGTAGATATTCCCCACCTTTTGACTGTAGAGAATAGACTGGTCAAAATGGTTTTGCAAGAGGTCTTTTTTCTCTTGAGGCAAGTTCTTATCCATAATTTTTTTCAAGCCTTTTAGCGCTAATTTAGGGTAAGGCAAGTGGAAGCAAACAGCTGCAAAATCATCCAAAGTAAGCTGATAGCGTTTTTGGTATTCAAGCCAAGTCGTTTTCAAACTATCCAAGTATTGTTGGGTAGAATAAACACCATTTACATAAGGCGTTGTAGAGTAATTTGGACGCCAGAAATCCATGATATCACGGGTCTGAGCCACATTGTCATTATTAAAGGCCATAATGCGTGGATTTTGTGTAATCAACATGGCCACACTTCCAGCACCCTGAGTGGGTTCTCCTGGAGTTTCAATACCGTATTTGGCAATATCACTGGCAATGACCAAGACCTTGGACTCTGGAGAATTTTCCACATGCAATTTGGCATAATGAAGGGCCGCTGTCGCTCCATAGCAGGCTTCTTTAATCTCGAAACTACGAGCAAAGGGCTGGATGCCCAGCAAGCCATGCACAAAGACGGCCGCAGCCTTACTCTGGTCAATTCCTGACTCGGTAGCCACAATGACCATATCGATTTCTGCTCTTTCTTGCTCAGTTAAAATAGAGTCACTAGCACTGGCCGCCAAGGTCACGATGTCCTCAGTTAGGGGCGCAATACTCAATTCCTTGAGTAAGAGTCCTTTGCTTAATTTTTCAGGGTCAATTCCCCTCGCTTCTG
Source organism: Streptococcus mitis (assembly GCA_963515455.1). Taxonomy (GTDB): domain Bacteria; phylum Bacillota; class Bacilli; order Lactobacillales; family Streptococcaceae; genus Streptococcus; species Streptococcus mitis_DN. Next base: position 95,624 of record CAUPXP010000005.1, read on the forward strand.
CTAAGTCTTGTAATTTCAAGACATATTGACTGGTCGCAAAACCAATCTTATCAATACCGATTGTCATATTTACCTCTGTTTTATCATTCATGTAAAAAATCGTTCTATACTATTTTATCACAAATAGCAGTAAAAGAGAGAAAAAAGACTTGATTCACCAAATCAAGTCTCATGTTAGTCTAACGATTTTGCTGTTTTTGTAAGTGAGAATAAAGTCTGAGAATCACTGTTCCGCTAGCCATTCCAATGGAAATCACCAAAGCCAACATGACAACCAAGGTTGCACTTGCCAGTGCTTTATTATAGTCCCCTGTCACAAAAAAGGCAGTTGTTCGGTAGGAGAGATAACCTGGAACCAGAGGTGCCAAGATGGCTAAGATAAAGACCACAGCAGGTGTCTTATAAAGAATACTTAAAATCTGGCTGACACAAGAACCGATAATGGCTGCAATAAAAGTAGCCACAATAACATTGGTCGGTTCTTTGAGCAAAAGATAGATTAGCCAGACAGCCATGCCCAAAATTCCTCCTGGTAAGAGCATGGACCGCTGAACATTGAGTACGATTAAAAAAGTGATAATAGCAAGAAGACTTGCCACTGCTTGTAATAAAAAGGTTGTTAGTATCATATTAATTCATCAATACCAAGGCGACAGAAGTTCCCGCCCCTAAAGCAAGGGTAATGAGTAGAGATTCAAACATCTTACTCATACCAGAGTTTATGTGATTAGTCATAATATCACGAACCGCATTGGTCAAGGCAATCCCTGGTACAAAAGGCATGACTGCACCAGCTATAATCAAATCTGCCGTTGAAGGAAAGCCTGTGTAGCGAGCCCAAAACTGGGCAATCATTCCAAAGACGAAGGCTCCAGCAAAGGATGTTACAAAAGGAATTCGGATAAACTTCTCCACATAGAGGGAAAAGGCAAAACCAAACAAAGTCGCCACTCCTGCCCCAAGTGCGTCGTAAATATTTCCACTAAACATAACTGAAAAGAAAGGAGCACTAAAGGTCGCAGCCAGAGTTACCTGCAACTTAGTATAGGGAAGGGGTTGAGCTTGTAAGGCCGTCAATTGCTTGAAGGCCGTTTCTAAATCAATCTGCCCCCCAACCAGCTGACGAGAAATCTGGTTCACATCGCAGACTTTTTCGATGTTATAAGAAGATGAGGTCACGCGTTTCATTCGCGAAATATTGGTATTTTCAATCGAGAAAAAGATAGCGGCAGGCATGGCAAGAACATTGCAATCCACAATCCCATGCGAATGCGCAATACGAATCATGGTATCTTCTACGCGATGAATCTCTGAACCACTTTTGAGAAGAATGGTTCCTGCTAGCATAATCACATCAATAATTGCATTTAATTCTTTTGACTCTTCCATGCTTTCCTCCTTTTATCAACTTCCTCTATTCTATCACAAATCAGGACTCAAAAAAAATCTTTGCCATGAAATCATGACAAAGATTCGCTTAATCACGAGAATTTTCGTGGTTGCCTTCACTACTTGATTGAGTAGTAGCAGGTGCATTCTCTCGTTGATTTCCTTGTTGGTTCCCCTGACTTGGTGTTGTATTAGAACCTTGGTTTCCACGTTGGGCTGGTGCTGATGATGATGTTGACGGCGGTGTTTTTTGTTTGTAGATTGAAATCTTGACACGCGTCTTAGTCAAATCAACCTTTTCACCTGCTTTTGGACTCTGTTCAACGACTGTACCTTCAGCAGTTCCAGCGGGAGCTGTCGACACTTCTACAACTTCAATATTGGCTTCCTTAATCCCAACAATTTGAACAAGATTGTTTTTAGTAAATTCAAGACTAGATCCTGTATAACTTGGCATGGCAACGCTGGTTACTTTCTTAGCAACGGTTAAGGTAATCGTTGAGGCCTTGCTCAAATCATAGGTTGTTCCGGCAGCTGGACTCTGTCTGAGAACAGTTCCTGCTTCGCTCTCACTTGATTCTTCTTCCTCAATCTTGATGAGATTTTCAGGAACCTTCTTCTGCTTGAGTTCTGCGATAACATCTGTCGATTTACGGCCTATATAGTTACTCAATTGGAAAGATTGCTTGCCTGATGAGACAACCAAATTGATTTTCGAACCTTCTTTTCGACCAGTTCCAGCGTCAGGATCTGTACGGATAATCCGCCCTTCTTCCACCTTTTCACTAGCCTCTGATTTCTCCTCGCCAATCTCAAAATTGGCTTTCTTGAGCGTTTCCTTGGCTTCCGCAACTGTCTGACCTGCCACATCTGGAATGGCAATGGTTGCAGGAGTTCTGGATAGTATCCAAATCAGAGAGGCTGCCACCAATACAATGCTGGCCAACAAAATCATATAGCGAACTCTAAATTTCCGTTTCTTAACAGGCTTGGTCGCGTAATTGTCTTCCAAAACCTGCTGACTAGGTTTCGCAGCCTGTGGCTTCGGACTTTGTGTTTGCACCTTAGGAATCGAGGTCAAGGTACTCTGTGATACCTTTGGTAGTGTCTTGGTGTCCGCCTTAGTAGTATCATTAAATACCAGTTTAGGCTCATTGCGACGATTGTAAGACAAGCTACTAGACAAGTCCACATACATCTCTGAAACTGACTGATAACGATCTGTCAATTTCTTGGCAGTTGCCTTGATAACAACATTCTCCAAAGCCTGAGGTACAGATGGATTCTCATCAATAACTGACGGCAGTGGTTTCTGGAAATGCTGAAGGGCGATGGTCACCGCACTGTCCCCGTCATAAGGGATATGGCCTGTCAGCATCTCATAGAAAATAATCCCCATGGCATAGATATCACTCTGTACAGTCGCCTTAGAACCACGCGCCTGCTCTGGTGACAAGTAATGAACCGAACCCAGCATTGAGTTAGTCTGAGTCAGACTTGTCTCTGCAAAGGCTACTGCGATCCCAAAGTCTGTAACCTTGGCAGTCCCATCTGGTGTCAAAAGAATATTTTGAGGTTTCAAGTCCCGGTGAACAATTCCTCTGGTATGGGCCAAACGCATGGCTAGAAGGATTTGTCCCATGATACGGACGGCTTCTTCATTAGAAAGAGGATAGTGTTCCTTGATATAACGTTTAAGGTCTAGTCCAGCAACATACTCCATTGCAAGGTACTGTTGACCATCTTCCTCACCAATATCTGTAATCCGAACGATATGAGGATGGTCCAAATCCGCCATGGCTCTCGCTTCCCGCTGGAAACGCGCCACAGCAATCGGATCTGTCTGGTAGTTGGTCCTCAGGACCTTCACTGCCACTTCTTCCCCGTCTAGAATTAAATCTTTGGCCAAGTAAACATCTGCCATGCCTCCTCGACCAATCTGTTTGATAATTCGATACCGCCCGGCAAAAATCTTGCCGATTTGGATCATTCTGCATCCTCCTCGTTCATAGAAACAAGGGCAACAGTAATGTTGTCTAAACCTCCTGCATTGTTAGCAAAACGCACAAGCGTCGCTGTTTTATCTGCCAAAGGAATATCACTGGTCACAATATCACAAATCTCACTACCTGAAATCATGTTGGTCAAACCATCACTATTGAGCAAGAGATAGTCTCCTGGCTCAAGGGTAATCATTCCAAAATCGGGTTGAACTTCATCTTTTTGACCGATAGACTGGGTAATGATATTTTTCTGTGGATGGCTAGCTGCTTCTTCTGGTGTCAATTGACCTGCCTTGAGCAATTCATTGACCAAAGAATGGTCGCTCGTTAACTGGTGGTATTCTTCCCCACGAATCAAACCGATACGAGAATCTCCAATATGAGCATAGATAGCCTGATTACCAATAATAGCAACAGCCTCAAGAGTTGTTCCCATTCCTTTATAGGCATCATCTTGTCCAAGTTGATGAATCTTTTGATTTTCAATTTCTAGGTAATTGGCGAACCATTCACGCACTTCATTGACTGTATCAATCTGTGTGTCAACCCAAGCTATACCTAGGTCTGTTACCGCCATTTCACTGGCGATATTCCCTGCGCGATGACCTCCCATCCCATCAGCTAAAATAATCATAGTACGTCCAGCTCTATTGACATAGTGGTTGACATAGTCTTGGTTATTTGTTCGTTTCTGACCAACATCTGTTAATAATGAAATTTCCATGTGTCAGTTCCTTCCTAATCCGATATCTTACGAAATTGACTGATGAAGAATCCATCACTTCCATACAATTCAGGTGTAATGAGGATACAGCCGTCTTTCATGATATCCTTACATTCATGTTCTAGTTTTACCTGCTCGAACTCAGGATGACTTTCTAAAAACGCCTCAACGACTTGGAAATTCTCCTCTGAGACAATAGTACAGGTACTATAAGTTATTATACCACCTTTGCCTAGTGTTTGACAAACACTACCTAATATTTCTAGCTGAATTTCCTGCAAGGACGCGAAATCTGCCGTTTCTTTATTATATTTAATGTCTGGTTTCCGTCGCAGAAGACCGATTCCTGAACAGGGAGCATCTACCAAAATCTTATCAAATGAATCCTGACCAAAAAACTCATGCACCTTTCTGGCATCTAATTTTTGCGTTTGAACCCGATCTGCAACTCCTAAACGTTGAGCATTTTCTTGAATCAAGTCCAACTTGTGGTCGTACAAGTCCAAAGCCGTAACCTGACCTGTCGTAAGATAAGAGGCTATATGGGCTGTTTTCCCACCTGGGGCAGCACAGGCATCAAGGACCTTCTCATTACCTTGTAAATCAAGCGTCGGAGCAACAAGCTGACTGGACTCGTCTTGGATGGTAATGGCTCCATCCGCAAACAAATCATGGCCTGCAAAATGCCCCTGCTCCTTAACCAAACCTGAAGGAGACAAGAATGAAGCACTAGCCTCCAACAAGGCTTGGATTTCCTCTTTTCGGTCTAGGTCTGTTACACGAATACTGGCTTTGTTTCGCACCAAGAGACTTTCAAAAATAGCTTGCGCTCGCTCCTCTCCGTATTCTTCCTTGAGCTTGGCAATTAACCAAACCGGAAGAGAATAGGCAATGGAATCACGCTTGTTTTTTCGTTTGATGCTGGTAATATCTGGCCATCCTTCTCGCAGAATACGACGAAGAACGGCATTGACCAATTTTTCACTGCCCTTTTTACGGACTTTAGCCAATTCCACTGCTTCATTGACCACAGCATGATCTGGAATCTTGTCCAAATAGCGAAGCTGGTAGGCACTCATGAGAAGAAGGGCATAGAGCCAGCTGTCTAACTGGTCTCTGTCTTCGATAAAGTGGGATAGGCACCATTCCAGAGTCAGTTTACGGGCTACCGTTCCATAGACCAGCTCGGTCACCAAGCCCTTGTCTGCTACAGAAAGTTGACTCCCCTTGAAATGCTTATTTAAGGCGATATTTGAGTAGGCTTGATTGATAAAGACATCCTCTAATACCGCTAGGGCTAAACTTCTTGCCGTTTCTACTTTAGTCACCAAATCGTTCTCCTACAGTCAATGTACGTCCAACTCCATTGAGGAAGGAAGCAATGTCCATCTTAGGCTTACCTGCTGGCTGCACTTGCTTGAGAGACAAAGCTCCTTGAGCCGTTGCGACAATCAATTCTTTCTTGCCGATAGAGAGAATCTCACCTGGATTTCCCTGACTTTCTACTGGTAGGGCTTCATAAATCTTAAAGCGGTCGCCCTTAAGGAAAGTATGGGCAACAGGCCACGGGTTCATCCCACGGATTTGGTTAAAGAGTTGACGATTGGTTTTGTTCCAGTCCAGTTTTTCTTCTTCTGGCTTGATATTTGGTGAGAAAGTGACCTGACTTGGGTCCTGTGGTTCAGGTTTAATCTCACCAGCAATATAGGCAGGCAAAGTGTCCAAAAGCAAATCACGACCAACTAGCGCCAATTTTTCAAACAAGGTACCGACATTGTCCTCATCCGTGATAGGAATACTGCGACGAGAAATCATATCTCCTGCATCCATTTCCTTAACCATTTCCATAATGGTCACACCAGCTTCCTCATCCCCTTGAATCAAGGCGTAATGGATAGGCGCTCCTCCACGATATTTAGGAAGAAGGGAGGCGTGAACGTTGACTGCAAAATCCATGCTATCAAGGAGCTTACTTGGGAGAAACTGCCCAAAAGCAGCAGTCACGATTCCATCTGCTCCTAAATTCATAATAGCTTCCATCTCTGGACTTCCAGATAATTTTTCAGGTTGGTAGATAGGTAGTCCTGCTTCCTTGGCAGCCTGCTTGACTGGGGTTTCTTGAATCACTTTTTTACGGCCGACAGCGCGGTCTGGCTGGGTCACAACGGCTAAAATTTCGTAACGGTCGTCTGTCAAAAGTCCTTTTAAGACTGTCGCTGAAAAGTCGGGTGTCCCCATAAAGATTAATTTTGTCATATCTTCTCCTTCTTATAAAAATTGCTGTGGCTCATGGTCAATGCTGAGACGGAGCTCACTATTTTCCCGTTCTTGAGTCAAGGCCAAGACCTGGTTGAGGGTCGGCCCCAGCTCATCTTCTAAACGGTATTTAATTAAAATCTGGTAATGATAGAGGTTGTGGGTACGAGCAATCGGTTTTGGCGTCGGCCCGAGAATCTTACTGGTCTCTGACAAGCCTGACCGCAAAATATTCATCACTTCATAGGCACGTTTAACAACCTCTTCTTCTTTCTTATGAGAAAGGGTAATGCCAATGGTGAAATAGTAAGGTGGATAACCAAGTTGTCGTCTGATTCCCATTTCATAGGCATAAAAGCCTTCGTAGTCCTGATCCTTGGCAAATCGAATAGCATAGTGTTGCGGATTATAGGACTGGATTAAGACCTGACCAGCTTTTTCAGCACGGCCTGCCCGACCTGCCACCTGAGTCAAAAGCTGGAAGGTTCTCTCCGAAGAACGGAAATCAGGCAGATTTAAGGCCGTATCCGCATTGAGAACTCCTACTAGGGTCACATTGGGAAAATCCAATCCCTTGGCAATCATCTGAGTACCTAGTAAAATATCCGCTTCCCCTCGCCCAAACTGGTCAAGCAAGGCTTGGTGACTGCCTTTCTTTCGAGTCGTATCCACATCCATCCGCAAAATGCGGGCCTGGGGAAAGAGTTCTGCTAGCTCATCATAAGCCTTCTGTGTCCCTGTCCCATAGTAACGAATGCTGTGGCTCTTACAGTTAGGACAGTTCTGAGGAATGTCCTTCGAAAAGCCACAATAATGGCAATTCATGGTCTTGGTATCCATGTGCAAGGTCAAGGAAATGTCACAGTTGGGACAAGTATCCACAGTCCCACACTCTCGACACATGACAAAGCTAGAGTAACCACGGCGATTGAGCATGAGCACCACCTGCTCTTTTTTAGCCAGACGGTCTTGAATCGCTTCTAGCAAAGGGGGCGTAAAGTTTGAGGTCTCATTCTGTCCGATATAGTCCCGAAAATCAATCACTTGGACCTCAGGAATCGTAGCTAAAGGATTGGCACGTTGGGTCAGACGTAAGTGTTGATAGACGCCTTTTCCAGCCCGCGCACGGCTCTCTAAGCTCGGTGTCGCAGACCCAAGCACCAGAGCCGCTTGATTGTACTGAGCCCGTAAAATAGCCACCTCTCTGGCATGGTAACGAGGATTGCTGTCCTGCTTATAAGTCGCTTCATGCTCCTCATCGATAATCATGACACCCAGATTTTTCAGCGGAGCAAAGATGGCCGATCTGGCGCCAACCACAACCTGGGCATCTCCACGCTCCACCTTGCGCCATTCATCATACTTTTCACCATTGGACAAGCCTGAGTGAAGAATGGCCACTTTCTCACCAAAACGAGCAATAAAACGCTCCGTCATCTGTGGAGTCAAGGAAATCTCAGGAACCAGCAAAATAGCTGTCTTGCCCTTGTCCAAAGCCCCTTGGATAATCTGCAAGTAAACCTCGGTCTTCCCACTTCCTGTAATCCCTTGAAGGAGGAAGGGAGGCTGATAACTGCCAATCGCACTGACAACCGCATCTCGCGCCTGTCTTTGTTCTGGATTCAACTCCAAAGGCCGACTTGCCTCAATGCCTTCAAAATAAGCAGCCGAGCGTTGAACTTCCTTTTGGACTATAGTAACAGCACCTTGTTCCACAAAGAAGTTAACTTGCTCCCGCGAGTAGGACTCTAGCAAACTAGCCAAGGAAGCACTCTCAGGATGAGACAGCAAATAGTCTCTCAGTTCCAACTTTTTCTTGGCACGTGCAGAAATCTCAACACCTTCTAATTGAGTAAGATTCACCTCATACCAAGACTGGGTCTTGACCTTCTTTTGATCGATGGCCTGATATTCCAGACCAAGCAGACCCTTTCTAGTCAAACGCATCATTTCAGCCTGTTTGGAGATGTCTAGAGAAGAAAAGGCAAGCGAAGTCTCTGAACCAAACAAGCGCTCTCTATCTTCTTGACTCAGACCTGCCAGAGGATAGAGAATCTTGTCATAGCTGGAGTTCAGAAACCCTGGTAACATAGCCTTGAGAATAGAGATTTTGTAAGAAAATACAGATTTACGTAGCTCTTCAGCTAGCCAGAGTTGTTCTTGCGTTAGAACAGGAGAAAAATCCAGTACCTCGGCAATATCTTTTAAATCTTGCTCCATCTCTTCTTCATCCGATTGAGACTTCAAACCAAGAACAATCCCTTGAATCAGGCGATTGCCCTTACCAAAGGGCACATGTACCCGCATTCCAACTTCCAGCATTCCCTCAAATTCCTCCGGAATCCTGTAACTATAGGGCTGGTCCGTCTGCATCAAGGGCACATCTACGATTATCTTGGCTATGGCCATCTTCTCACCTCCTCCTTGTCAGTACATTCTTGCAATAGAAAAAATAAGATTGAGTCCCCCCAACCTTAAATTTTTTCACCATCTTCTTTTTCTTTAGCGATTTGCTCTTTGATTTTCTTTTCTTCTTCTTCTTTACGGCGTTTTTCTTCTTCGATACGGCGACGCACCGCTTCACGTTTTCCTTCTGGATCTGGGTGAATTGTAACGTTTCCTGATTCGATTTCTTCTAAAGCGCGAAGAGTTGATTTTTCAGACTTGAAACCTTGAGTTGCTGGTGCACCTGCTTCCAATTCGTGGGCACGTTTTGCTTCCAAGATTACGAGTGAATATTTTGATGGAACCTTGTCGAGCAAGGTATCAATAGAGGGTTTTAACATCATTTGCTTGTACCTATTTTCTAAATTTTATCGGGTAGTTGGAGATTTTGGTAACATCTCCTGATAGTGACCAATGACACGATCCACACGGAAGTGCTCTGCTTCGATCACACGTTTGACACGCTCAGCAGCTAGGGGCACCTGATCGTTGACAATCGCATAATCATACTCACGCATGAGGGCAATTTCTTCCTTGGCTTTTTCGATTCGTTGGGCAATCACTTCTGCACTGTCTGTTCCACGTCCTACCAAACGATCTTGCAATTCATCCAAATCTGGTGGTGTCAGGAAGATAAAAACAGCATCTGGAACCTTTTTCTTGACCTGAAGAGCTCCTTGAACTTCAATTTCAAGGAAGACATCGATTCCCTTGTCCAAGGTTTCATTTACGTAGGTCAGAGGAGTTCCATAGTAGTTGCCGACATATTCTGCATATTCCAACATCTGCCCTTGACGAATCAGTTCCTCAAACTCTTCACGAGTACGGAAGAAATAATCAACACCGTCCACTTCTCCAGGACGTTGTGCGCGTGTCGTCATTGATACAGAGTATTGAAATTGGTTTTCAGAACTCTCAAAAATCTCTCTTCTAACCGTTCCTTTTCCAACCCCTGAAGGACCAGAAAATACGATTAGTAAGCCTCGGTCTGCCATTGTGTCTCCTTTTAGTCAGTCTGTGAAAATAAAATAAAATTTTCCTTCAGATAGTAGCATTTTACACAAACTATCCTTCTACAGTCTTTCTATCTAGTGTAACAAAAAAGCAGTAATTTTTCAACTGCTCTTTCTTATTTATTTAGCATAATCTACTGCACGAAGCTCACGAATCACGGTTACTTTGATATTTCCTGGGTAATCGAGATTGTTTTCAATTTTCTCACGAACTTTATGAGCCAAGATTGTGACTTTGTCGTCCTTGATTTGTCCTGGATTGACCATGATACGGATTTCACGTCCTGCTTGAAGGGCAAAGCTTGTTTGAACTCCTTCAAAACCGTTAGCAATTTCTTCCAAATCATGAAGACGCTTAATGTAGCTTTCAAGAGACTCACTACGAGCACCTGGACGAGCTGCGCTCAAGGCATCTGCTGCAGCGACGATAACTGCAATGACGCTCTCAGCTTCAACATCTCCGTGGTGGCTAGCAATCGTATTGACCACAACTGGGTGTTCCTTATACTTACGTGCCAATTCCATACCGATTTCAACGTGGCTACCTTCAACTTCGCGGTCAATAGCTTTCCCGATATCGTGAAGGAATCCAGCACGACGGGCAAGAGCCGCATTTTCACCAAGTTCGCTCGCCATGATACCAGCCAACTTAGCAACTTCAATCGAATGGCGCAAGACATTTTGTCCATATGAAGTACGGAACTGCAAACGTCCCATAATCTTCATCAAGTCTGGATGAAGGTTTGGCGCACCAATCTCATAGGCAGCGGCCTCACCGTATTCACGGATTTTATTGTCGATCTCTTGACGGTTTTTCTCAACCAACTCTTCGATACGAGCTGGGTGGATACGACCATCTTTGAGCAACATTTCCATAGTCATACGGGCAATCTCACGACGAATCGGATCAAATCCTGACAAGGTCACCACTTCTGGTGTATCGTCGATAATCACATCGACCCCTGTCAAACTTTCAAAGGTGCGAATGTTACGACCTTCACGACCAATAATGCGTCCCTTCATAGTATCGTCTGGCAGATGAACCGTTGAGTTTGTTGACTCTGCTACATATTCACCAGCAATACGTTGCATAGCTTGAACCAGGATGTCCTTGGCCATTTTGTCAGAGCGTTCCTTGACCTCTTGCTCAGCTTCGCGAATACGGCTGGCAATCTCCTTGGTCAAGTTTTCCTCTGTCTGAGCCAAGATAATATCTCGTGCTTCTGCCTGAGACAGGGCACCAATACGCTCTAACTCTGCTTCTTTTTGTCTTTCGACTTCCTCTAATTGCTCTTCACGCGCATCAAGGTTTTTCGCTCTATCAGAAATACTTTGTTCTTTTTGTTCAAGTGTTTGTTCTTTACTCGTCAAATTGTCGTCTTTACGGTCAAGGCTAGTAGCTCTCTCTGTCAAACGACTTTCGATTTGTTTGAGTTCTTGACGTTCTGATTTGAATTCAGCGTCCACTTCTTCACGGTATTTTCTGGCTTCTTCTTTGGCCTCCAATAGTGCTTCTTTTTTAAGAGACTTGCTTTCACGTTTGGCTTCATTAACCAATAAATCCGCTTCACGCTCAGCTTGTCCACGTAAATTAGTTGCTTCTTGTTCAGCATTTAAAAGCATCAACTCTGCAGCTTCCTGAGATGATTTCATCTTGGCTGAGATGCTGACATATCCAATGACTAAACCAATGATGACGGCAAAAACAGCAATCGCAAGCGACATGATCTCCATGTTTTTACCTCATTTTATTGTTATTCCGAATGACATACATTCTTTTACATTCTACCATAAAAAAATGATTTTCACAAACCTAAAATAGAATATGTTTTGGGGAAATTGGAGTTTAATTACCTATAATTTATTGGTTCAATCTCTATTTCTTAGAAACAGTTGTTTAGTAGAGATTTGAGAAAAAGCCTACTTTGCAGTAGACTTAGTTTATTTCTATTCTTATCGGCACTCTTCCAAAATTCTGCTCTGCTATACTTGATTTTCCCAGTTGATAAATCTGGTCTGCCTTTTGGGTCATAGCATCCCAAGGTTCTTTGCCAATTCGGCTGACTAGATTGACCTGCCCTTTCAAAGACTTGAGATACTGTCTACCTTTTTCAGTAAATCCAAGGATATGGATGCCTTCTGGCAAGTCACTTTCTCTAGCATGCACCAAAATATAGGTCAAGAGGCGTCTGACACGCGCCTTGGTATAACGCTTGGTCGCAACCGCCTCAACCAAGTCTTCCACAGACTGGGCTGTTTTAATAGCTTCCTTGATGCGCACAGCCATTTCTTCATTAACCTGATAGATAGTGGTTAGGTCGAGATTTGACAAGATTTGATAGCGGAGCAAGGGAAAATAGTCATCCCAGCTCACCTTACTGGCCTGCTCAAATAGGGCAACAGAAGGCATAAAGCGTTCTAAGAAATCTTTGTCCCTTTGGTGCTGACGGAGGGCTGTCGCCGAGGCGAAGTCCACATCCTTGTCCACAGAATGGTAACCCGCCCCCTGACGCTGAATCGGATAAAGTTTGATGTTTCGTCCCGCAACAGCCTTGGCATAGGCCAGAGCAAGGACATGATTGGGTGTATTGCCTGAAAAATCAAGATCTGCAAATTCCTTCCACATGGCTTGGGTTTTCTGTGGATAGGAAAGAGAATCAGGCAGATTTTCCACAAATTTCTCCATCTCAGCCCCCTGCTCTGTGTATAAGTCAGCGATTTTCTGGTAATCTAGAACTTCCTCCGTCCCAAAAGCCAGAGTATCAATGCCCAACCTAGCCAAGATATCCACAGCTCCTTGGCCGAAGAAATCCGCCGCCTGAACACTGACTAAAAAGGGCAATTCCACCACCAGATCCGCTCCATTTTCCAGTGCCATCTGGGCCCTTGTCCACTTATCCACAATAGCAGGCTCGCCTCTCTGCATGAAATTTCCAGACATAGCCACGACTTTCAGTCCTTCAGCTTGTTCCAGCAGGTATTTGTGTCCATTATGAAAAGGATTAAACTCCGCGATAATACCTGTGATGGTCATGATAATCTCCTACTTCTGCGCGACAAAAAACCAACGGGTACTTGTCTCTGTCGGCTCCTTATCCTCAAAGTCCGCATAAAGTTTGAAGGACTTGAATCCGGCCTGTTCCAGCAAAATATCATAGGTCAGAACCTCATAAGTCCGCTCCTCATGCACTTCATCGTGACGACTAAAGGAGCCGTCCGCTTCCTTGACAAAGAAAGTCAGCTCATGCACGATGGAGTGAGGCGCCGCATCCTCATAGGTATCCCAAAGCATGGCGAAATCTTCCGTATTTTCATGGTAGGAATAGCCTGGAAAAACCTCATCCGTCTGGTAAGTCGAATGCACATCAAAGATGAAAACTCCATCTTCATTAAGCGCATTGTACACTTCCTTAAAGACGTCCCCCACTTCCACCTCATCCTGCATATAGCAGATAGAGTCCGAATAACACGTGACAAAGTCGTATTGACCTGCCTTGGACAAATCCAGCATATTGCCTTCAATAAATTCAATCTTTTGCTTGGCTGAAGCAGCTCTCTTCTCAGCAATCTTCAACATATCCGCACTCAAATCAAGACCAGTCACATCAAAACCAGCCTGAGAGAAGCGCACAGATTGAATTCCTGTCCCACAAGCCAATTCCAAGAGTTTCTTTCTCTCCTTGGTCTTAGGCAAATGACGCAGAGAAAAGTCCGTCCATTTATCATATAAACTATCGTCCATAACCGCATTATAGACCGCCGCAAAGGTTTCATAAGTCGCCATAATCATGATACCAAGAGCTTCCATGGCAAACACCACTCGCCCTATACCTTTCTATCCATTTTCTTCTAAAATAAGTAAAGAAACCCAGTTGACTACAACTGAGTTCATCTTCTAAGCAAGAGCTTCTGAAATATCTACTGAATCCGCCTCATGCCATAGTTTTTCTAGGTTATAGTGGGCACGCATTTCTTCTGAAAAGACATGTACAACGACACCACCAAGGTCCAGCAAGACCCAACCTCCAGCTGCGTCGCCTTCGACATGACTGCCTTTAAATCCTGCTTCCGCTACTTTTTCACGGATATTATCAGCGATAGCATCCAACTGACGGCTATTCATTGAACTAGTAATGACAAAATAATCCGTCACGCTAGTCAAATCTTGTACGTCAAGTGCGAGGATATCCTCCGCACGTTTCTCATCAGCCGCTTTCACGACTAGTTCTAGTAATTCTTTTTCGTTCATTTAGTCCTCTTTTAAATAGTGTACAAAGGCGTTATAGGTTTCAAGGGTTTGGGGATAGATAGGGAATCCCTGATGAGCTAGATGCTCCACAGTACGAGCTGTTTCGTAGGCCACCGCCTTATTAAGTGATAGACTTGCAATCTCACGTGCTACATCCACTCCTGGAAAGGCACGATTGTGCTCTATGTAGTCTGCGACGTAGATGACTTTATCTAGGTCTGTCATCTGACCAGCACCGACTGTATGGATTTCAATGGCTCGTAGAATTTCAGAATCATGCAAATTCAAATCTTCCTGAATTTTGTAAATTCCGACCATACCATGCCAGACATTATTACCCCATTTTTTGAAATCGGGGTCTAACTGATAACGGTCAATCAAATTCAGAAATTCCTGATCTAACAACTTTTTAGCATAGTCATGAAGAAGGCCTGCTAGACCTGCTTTCTCGGCATCGACTCCAAAGCGCTGAGCCAGTTCTATGGCTGCACGCTCCACACCCAAGCAATGGGTTAAGCGTTTTTCAGGCAGAAGCTCTGCCATTTTTTCCAACAAAGTCTCACGGGAGCAGTTGATATAGTCTTGATAGGCCATCAATAGAGCCCCTCCTTCTCGATGTAGTCTAGCACAGGCTGAGGTAGGAGAAAGTTGGGTTTCCGATCTTGGGCAATAAAATCACGCACCATGCTGGATGAGATATCCATGAGAGGCACATCCACCCAGATAACTGGATAGGAAGTTCCAGCCTTGTAGCGTGGGCGCTGAACCCCCACAAACTGAACCATATCAACCAGTTCATCAATTCGGTACCACTTAGGCAGATAGTCCACCATATCGGCACCGATGATAAAGTAATAATCCGTATCTGGATTCTTCTCAGTTAGAAGCTTCATGGTGTCGTAGGTATAGGAAATGCCCTTGCGCTCCAACTCAATGGTTTCAATTGCTAGTCCGTTAATCCCCTCAATCGCCAACTCAAGCATCTTGAGACGATGGTGTTCAGGGATTGTTTCCTTTTTATCTACATGAGGAGGTTGGTATTCAGGCATAAGTAGAACTTGGTCCAGTCCCAACTGCTGGCGCACTTGGTCCGCAACAATCAGATGGGCATTGTGAACAGGATTAAAATTCCCCCCTAAAATCCCGACTTGTTTTCGTTTTTTCTCCTTGAGTTCTGGCTCCAACTCTACCTTGGTAAAGGGAGTCAATAGTTCGATTGCCATAGGCTAGTCTCCTTTATTTCTCTGTAAAAACAGTTATTTGGAGTATAGTTTTTAGATTTCTTTGACTTTCTTAGAAATCTTGCGATTCTCTTTCTTGCTGGATTGTTTAAACAAAATCAAGATGCGTCCGATTTTTTGGACTGTGTCCACACCGATTTCTTCTTCCAAGATTTCAGCTACTTCGTGGATATTTTCATCTGTGTTTTGTAAGAGCGTTACTTTAATCAATTCACGAGCGTCAAGAGCTTGACGGACGCTAGTTTTGATTTGGTCGTTAAGTCCATTTTTCCCAATTTGGATGATGGGTTTGAGAGTGTGTGCCTGGCTGTTGAGGAAGGCACGTTGTTTTGATGTTAATGACATAATTTCTTTAAAAGAGTTTCTTTTTATACTTTTCTTAAGTGGTGACGGACGTCAGCAAAGTCCTTCGGACTTTCATGACTAAAATTTGAGCCTAAGGTCTCAAATTTTCCGCAGTTGGTACAATCACTTGTACCAACTGACACCACAGCGAAAAGTATTCGCTATGGGCTCGCACGAATTTAGACAATCCTTTCCTTTCTGTGTTTAAATAATTGCTTTTCGTGTGACGACGGCGACGCCTTCTGGTGCCCAGACTGCGACTTTGGCAGTGCCTGTTACGCGAATCCAGCCTAGGCCTGAGATGACTAGGTCTGTCTTTTCCTTAATGTTAAATACATGCTGAACTAGTTTTGGAAAATCTTCTTTTTCCTTACTATTTGGTGGTGTCAGAAGGGTTCCGACGTGCTTATCGTAGAAAGCACTAGCACCTTCAAGCTTGGTACGATGGAGTTTCAATTCGTTGTCAAAAAAGGCTGTGAAACCTTGCTTCTCACCTGCAATGAAATCAAAACGTCCGAGACCACCTAAAAATAGGGTTTGTTCAGAATTGAGCTGATAGGTTTTAGGCTTGATTTCCTTTTTAGGACTGACATACTTGAGGTTTTTAGCAGTCAAGTAGTGAGCCATCTGGTGACGGTGGATAATCCCCGGCGTATCGTAGATATAAGAACCGTCATCAAGCGGAATCTCGATTTTGTCCAAGGTTGTTCCTGGGAAGCGCGACGTCGTAATGACATTCTGATCACCCGTGATTTCTTGGATAATAGCATTGATAAGAGTTGATTTTCCAACGTTGGTTACACCGACCACATAGACATCACGGCCCTTACGGTAGTGTTCAATCTTGTCAATGACTTCCTTAATGGCATGCTTGTTTTGGGCTGAAGTTAGGACGACATCAACTGGACGAAGTCCTTCTTCGTGGGCACGTTCCATGAGCCACTGGCTAATCTTGCCTGATTTAACAGACTTGGGCAAGATATCTTTTTTATTTCCAACCAAGAGGACATCATTGCCCGAGACGAAACGTGGCAAGCCTGGAATGACAGAGCCATTAAAATCAAAGATATCAATGACATTGACCACTAAGGCATCACTGTCTCCCACCTCGTGCAAGAGCTTGAGGAAATCATCGTCCGTCAACTGGACATCCGTGATTTCATTATAGTGGCGGAGACGGAAACAGCGTTGGCAATAGACTTCGCCAGTTTCCAAACCTTTTTCAAGTGCCGACTGGGGGGTAAAACCAAGACCAGCCTTATCTGTCGTCTGAATGGTTGCTCCACAACCAATACAGAGAATTTCTTCCATAGTTAAATTCCTTTTTTATATGTAATCGGTCCGTACTTTTCAGTGATTTTTCGCTTCACACGGCGCTCACGAGCTCGGTTGATCTGCGTTTTGATCGAGTCATGTTGGACCAAGGGTTTGACTAAAATCGAGCGAATGCCTGCACGGTGGGCTGCTCGTATATCTGTCATGAGCTGGTCGCCAACCATGACCACTTCACTTTTCTCATAATGAAATTCCTTCATGGCACGGTCAATCCCAAATGTGAAGGGCTTCAGAGCCCAATAAACGTAGTCAATCCCAAATTTCTCAACTGCTCGTTGGACGCGTTTTTTAGTGTTATTTGATACCACAATGATGCGAATGCCCGCGTCCCGAAGATCATGTAGCCATTGCTTCATCTCTGGCGTCCCGTCAGGGTTGTTCCAAGCAATGAGGGTATTGTCCAAATCGACCAAAACAGCCTTGATTCCATGCGCCTGCAGGCTTGGGACTGTCAGATCATAGACTGCTTCCACAGCAAAGTCTGGCATGTAGTTTTCAATCACCATTTTGGCTCCTTTTCTTTTATTTTCTAGTAATTTTCTTCAGCCATTGAGATAAGGCCACCCATAAAATCAAGCTAGTCATTAAGATATAAATCCAAGCATTTGGCTCTTCTGT